>PWZK01000352.1 GCA_003567495.1 Candidatus Brocadiaceae bacterium | reverse complement strand
GTTAGTATGATAACATAATACCACCATGAATAAAAGTTTATTCGCCTAAAACTTTTTCAAAAGACGCAAAAAAGTTTTAGTATAACGACAACAACCACTGAAACAAAAACGGCAACGCCGGGACGGATAAAAAAGTGCAGCAGATTTGCCATTAGGCGCTTAATGTCGCAACATCGACAAAGAAATTGTCGATGTACGAAAAAGACAAATATCCAATATCCAATGATCAATGTCCAAGGAACGACCGAAGTAAGCGCTGGAAGCGCGATATGTTATAGCCTATGGCGGAGCGCAGGCCCCGAATGGGGCCGAAGCGAAGCCATAGGGTAGGTGAAGCGCGCAAAAAAAGAGTCCTGAAGGGACGGCATAACCGGGAGAAAAAGGAGCGCCGTTGGCCTGTTGGTGATTATCCCGCATATTTCATAAACCAACGGCAAGGACGCGAGTCCCGGGGAGATAGTAAAAAGAATATGGCATGTCTGTCAAGTGAAACATTTTTCACCGACAAATTTGCGCACGAAAACGCAGGAAACGAAAGGGGCCCCGGAGCAATTTGAGCTCCGATTGTAGCAAAAAAGCTTACGGAGCAAAATTCCTCTTTCATTGGAAAATTAATAAATTTCCTGTATAATTTTCATGATGAATGATCTCATACCTTTTCCACACTAAAAACGAGGCATTTCAATGGAAATCAACAGTCGTCTTATGCTTTTTACGGGCCGTGCAAGCTACTATTTGGGCAGGAAAATACTGAATGTTTTGCAACGATTCCCCGAGATGCAGGACCTGCGCCTGTATGAACCGGAAGTAATCAAATTTGCTAATGAAAACCTGAAAGTGAAAATTAGCGAGAGCGTCAGGGGCGCCGACGTTTTTGTGCTTCAGACAGCGGCTTCCTCCTGGCATGCGCATACGGGTATAAATTCGGAAAAGGTCAATACGGAGGACACTTCCGAGCTGAGCCTTTCGGAAAACCTCATGGAACTGTTTATTATGGTCGACGCTCTTCGCGGCGCTTCCGCGGGCCGGATAACCGTAATAACCCCCTACTATCCGTATGCAAGAAGCGATAAGAAAGATGAGCCACGCATATCCATTACCGCGCGCCTTATGGGACAGATGCTCAGGGACGCAGGAGCCGACAGGGTTCTGACTATGAACCTGCATGCTCTTCAGATCCAGGGATTCATGCCGATGCCGTGTGATCAGCTGGACGCCAATCCCCTGATCGCCCGGCATTTCAGAGAAGCGGAGAAGTCGGAAAACCTTGCAGTGCTCGCCACAGATGCCGGAGGCGTCAAGTGGGCGACCAAATACGCTGAGATGCTCAAATGCCCTCTTGCCGTTTGCGATAAAAGACGATGGAAAGACAACCAGGACCCGGAAATAAGAAATGTAATAGGAATTGAAGAAATAAAAGGGAAGGAAATAGCAATCTTCGACGATGAAATCCTGACCGGCGGCACGATGACCACCGCCATAGCCGCACTTAAAGATCGCTTTGATTTGCCGGTATCCTATGTCTCGTGCGTACACGGCGTTTTCGCCAAAGGAGCCGTCGAGCGAATCAGAAAAACCGGAGTCCGACAGGTCGTCACTACCGATACGCTACCGCCGCTTAAAAAAGACGATGATTTTGTAAAAGTAGTCAGTACGGCTCCCTTGCTCGCCGCCGCCATTCGTAACATACATACCGGCAAATCAGTGACACGAATTTTCACGCAGCCCAATTTCATTTTCGATATACAGGGTAACCTTTTTCCCTGAGTTCCAGAACGAAGCATACACAGCCCCGCACTTCACCGTTTCCATGCAAAGGCTCCGGAGATACATACCCGATTATGAATACAATCAAAAAGGAACTGACAGAGACACTGAAAACTTGTTTGAATGCCGATCCGGAAGAAATAGCCGGGCTTCTGGAGGTGCCGCCCGATCCGCAGATGGGCGATTACGCCCTGCCGTGCTTTGCATTTGCAAAACAGATGAAAAAAGCCCCGGCCGGGATTGCGACCGAGCTGGCGGGATGCATCTCGCCCCCTTCCGGAATAACAAAAATGCGAGCTGCGGGGCCTTATCTGAATTTCCATGTCAACAGGCCTGAGCTTTTCAGCGAAATCCTCTGCGGCATACATGAAAAAGGCTCCGCCTGGCACCGGACTGAAAAAGGCAAGGGCGAAACGGTCGTCATAGACTATTCCAGCCCGAATATCGCCAAACATCTCGGCGTCCATCACCTGCGTTCGGCCATTATAGGCCGGTCCATCTACAGAATATTCGAAGCCGCCGGCTACAGGTGCATCGGCATAAACCACCTGGGAGATTGGGGCACCAGCTTCGGTAAACTGATCGCCGCTTTCCAGCGTTACGGCGGGCTTTCGGCCGAAAAAGCCTCTGTCTCCGACATGCAAAATTACTACGTCCGCTTCAGCAATGAAGCGATGAAAAAACCGGAACTCGAAGACCTGGCAAGAGATGCTTTCAGAAAGCTTGAAAACGGTGATCCCGACGCCACCGCACTGTGGAAACAGTTTAAAAAAGTCAGTATGGCGGAATTTGAACGAATATATGGCATTCTGGGCATAGAGTTCGACGAATACATGCCCGAAAGCTTCTACCTGGTAATGGCCGAAAGCCTGCTGAAAAGACTTAAAAAGGCCGGAATCGCAACTGAAAGCGAAGAAGCCGTCATTGCAACGCTGGAGGACGAAAACCTGCCGCCGCTGATGCTGAAAAAAAAGGACGGCGCCACACTATATGCTACCAGAGACCTGTGTGCCGCTGAATACAGATGGACGAATTACCGGTTCCGGCACTGCCTATATGTAGTCGGTGGAGAACAAAAACTCCACTTCCTGCAGCTCACAGCCGTCCTGAAAAAAATGGGATATAAGTGGGCGGACAGAATAGAGCATATAGATTTCGGCCTGCTTAAATTTATCGATTCCGAAACGGGCAGGGCTAATAAAGGAAGCACCCGAACCGGTGATACAATTCTGCTTGAAGATGTGCTGAAAAACGGAATAGAGAAAGCACGCCGGAAGATCGAAGAAAATGCGGAAAAACTGTCCGAACAGACAAATGCCGAGGAGCTTGCCGCGCAGATCGGAACGGGCGCAGTAATATTCAGCGATCTCGCCGTGAAAAGAACAAAAGACGTGATATTCGACTGGGACAGAATGCTCGACTTTCAGGGCGACACCGGCCCCTACGTCCAGTATGCACACGCAAGGCTCTCGAGCATTCTCCGCAAAGCTCAGATGCCGGTGAGCACGGATGCCGACTGCTCGATCCTCCAAATGCCGGAAGAATGGAGGCTGGTGAGGATGCTCGAGATTTTCCCTCTGCGAATCAATCAGGCCTCAGAGAAACGAGAACCGTCCATAATAGCCAACTACCTGCTTGAACTCTGCAAGCTCTTCAGCACGTACTACAGCCTGGGCATGCGCGAGCCCGATAAACGTGTGCTGTGCGAGGACAAGAACACCCTGGCCGCCCGCCTGCTGCTCGTGAACGGGATTAAAACTGTGATAGCATCCGGCCTGCAGCTGCTGGGTATGGATGCTCCGCAGCGAATGTAAAGGATGACGCTGGATTTGCCTGAAAAACGCTTACAGGCCCAAAACACCCCCCGAAAAAGAAACCAGTAAGCTGTTTTCCTCGAAGAGGATTTTATAATTACAGCCCAGGGTTGATGGCCTGCCTGCCTGGCGACCTGTCTGACGC
>PWZK01000263.1 GCA_003567495.1 Candidatus Brocadiaceae bacterium | reverse complement strand
TCGCCCCTGCGGGGCTCTGTTCTGTTGTCTGCACGAGTTTCCCGGGGTTACAGCGCCCAACGACAGGGCGCTTCCACCCCGGGCTATTAATCAGTCGGCCCTTCGGGCCTGACGGCAAATGCTGCTACGCGACTCTCTGTCTTTATCTTAGTCTTAGTCTTAGTCTTTGTCGTAATATTAAAACTTTTTTGCTTCGTTTGAAAAAGTTTTATTGTCGCTGTTGCGATATTAAGCGCCTACAGGTGTTTTATGGGCATCCAGACCCTCATGGCGCCCGGTGTTCTATTGGCCCAGGCAAAATACGGCACGGCTGTAAGTTCTGCTCGCCCCACCGCTTTTCGATTCTCCAAAGGCTCGTAAAGCTCCTGAGTGCCGCCATTCAACGCCGCCTCGCTTCTCAGCACAACCACACCGCCGAGCAAATCTTCAACGTATTCAAATCCGATCTCCGCATCTTCCAAAAGAGATAGGTTGTAGATATCGATACCCGGGTGGTCGGTGCTTTCTGTGCAGTATACCACCGGCCCCCTCCTGAGCGCCACACAGCCGCTGTTGTCGGTCACCCGGGGGTGCGCGGCAACTTTCTCCACAGGCATAGGAAAGTTAAGAACCACTCTGTCTCCGCGTGACCACCGCCTGGTAACGGTGAAATAAGTCTCCGGCTCTATCGCTTCCGAAGGCTCCCGGCCGTTTATATTAACATGCACGTTTTTCGACCAGCCGGGTATCCTGAGTTTAAGTGAAAATTCCAGCTCCCCGGGCGTGTCAATACTCAGCTCGACCTCCCCTTCCCATGGATACCGGGTTTTTTGCGTGATTACGACGTCCGCCCCCTGCACATGTAGTGTGGCCTCGTTTTCCAGGTAATGGTGAACGTAGATAGAGTCTTCATTCAGCCCGTAGATATATCCGGTCAGGCCGGCAAGCAGCCTTGCCATATTCGGCGGGCAGCAGGCGGTTCTGTCCCAGTGGCTCGTGCTGCGGCGGTTTGAGCCTCTCCCGGGGCCTTTCCCCATGTGTTCGCTGATGCTCCCACATCCGTCATGCTCCAGAGGGTTGGTGTAAAAATATTTTTTCCCATCAAGCGACATCGCACTCAATATGCCGTTATACAGGGCTTTTTCCATAACGTCTGCATACCCGGCCGTGCCTGTAATCTGCAGCATGCGCCAGTTCCACATGAACGAAGCAATGGCCGCACAGGTCTCGTAGTAGCCCGTTCTGCCGGGTATTTCATAATCCAGCCCGAACCTTTCTCCCTGGTAACGCGCGCCGGCGCCGCCGGTGACCGCCATTTTTTTGCCGGTGAAATTGCTCCATTGTTTTTCAAGTGTATCGATTAACGATTTGTCGCCGGTTTCGGAATAAAGGTCGGCAATGCCGCAGAGAAGATACAGCTGCCGGACGGCGTGTCCTTCCATCGTGCTCTGCTCTCTTACCGGCAGGTGATCCTGAATCTTCATATCCCCGTTCAAAACCCCCTTTCCGCGTTGTTCGATAAAAAACTCCGACAGCTTAAGGTATTTTTTCTCGTCCGTTTCGCGGTAGAGTTCAACCAGCGCCATTTCAACCTCCGGATGCCCGCCGGTGCCGGGATGCGCGTTCGGCCCGAAACGATCGGCGGCGCAGTCCGCCCATTTTGCCGCCACATCGAGCAGTTTTTTCTCGCCGGTTGCTCTGTGGTAGGCGACCGCGGCCTGGACCAGGTGGCCGCCGCAATACAGCTCATGGTCGGAGACCAAATTGCTCCACCTTTTGGCTGTTCTGTCGACTATATAGGGAGTGAACAGGTACCCGTCTCCTTCCTGCGATTGTTCTATAAGATCGATAACCTCGTCGGCTTTCTCTTTCATCTCCGGCGGGTAGCCGGAGCCTACATCGAAGGCAACCGCCTCGATCCATTTATAGACGTCCGAATCGGCAGCGAGGCGATTTGACAGTTCCCCTTCCTTCACTCCCGCAGTGATGCGGAAATTATCTATCCTGCCCGTACGTTCACATTCTTCGTACTGGTGCTGAAGCGAAGCCGCGTGATTGACGTCCCTGCGTCTTTTAATCAGCGAATCGCCGGGTTTAACTCTGCCCATATTCGCTGAATTAAAGCTTTTCACCCTGCTGTTTTCGACTTCGGTTATTTTGCTCATGATGTATTCCAGGCTCCTGCGAATGTTAAAAAATAATTCTACAACAAATAATAGGTCGTATAGGACCTATAAGTCCTATAAAACTCACCCCCCGGGCGTCTTAAACAACAATCTGGGCCTGAATCCCAGATAATCCGCGCTTACGCACGCACATTTCACGCCGTCAAATTCCCCCTCCGCCACTTCACCCGCCACCCGGCCGTGCAGGTGTCCGTAGACGACCCATTCTATGCCGGCCTCCTTAAAAAGTGAACAGAACTCGCTTTGACGTTCGCATGTCAGCGGCGGATAATGTATCATAGCACAGGCGGTATCCCATTTCAATTCTGAAAGCGCATCGAGCGAAAGGCGAAGGCGAGCGAGTTCCTTCCGGAAATGCTTCCGGTCTTTATCATCTTCATACTCGCCGTAACCCGGCCACGGCCAGCCGCGCACGCCGCATATTCCAACGCCACCATATACGCGGGCATCAAAACGCACGAACTCCATCCCCTCACCCATCCTGCTGCGAACCTTCCCCGGGGACGAGAACCAGTAATCGTGATTCCCGCGTATAAACACTTTATGACCGGGCAGTGATTCCAGAAACCGGATGTCCGGCAAAGCCTCATCGAGCGTCATGGCCCAGCTCAAATCGCCGGGCAGAAGGACCAGATCGCCGTCGCACACCGATTTGCGCCAGTTGAAGTCTATTTTTTCTACATGGCCCCCCCACTCGGGGCCGAATACATCCATGGGTTTATCCACACGGGAGCCGAGATGCAGATCGCTTATAGCAAACACTTTCATCTTATCCTTCCGTATCTTCGTCTTCCCCACGCACAGTGGCGATCGCCGCCTTGCTGAAATTGATCTTGATATCTTTCTCGGCGTTCACCCGCACCTCGAATCCGTCTTTATTTACTTTAGTAACCCGCCCCTTTATCCCGCCTATGCTTACTACATCGTCGCCGACCTTGATGCTGTCGAGCATCTCCTCACGCTGTCGTTCTTTTTTCTTCTGAGACCTGTGCGTCAGCCAGAAAAAAACGACCAGAATGGCGATCATGGGAACAAGAAGATTGAACCCGCCTGCCGGTGAATTTGCTCCGCCGGCCGTCTCCGCTAAAAACATCCGCATTAAACCAGGCATAACTCTGACTCCCTGTAAAAGTTACAACGTGTGGTCAAAACTAACACTATTTAAAAAGCCGATTTGATAATTATCCACTAAACTACGCTGATGAAGGCGAGGACGCCTGCGCTACATAAAACGGCCACATTTCAAGTCCTACGTGGACTGAATACTTATCTTTTTCAGCCGACAGTGTCACTGTCCGGGCCGACCCCGTAATCGCTCCAAAAACGTCTGCTGTATGTTTCAAACTCATTTCTTTCGATAGCCTCGCGCGCCCCTGTCATCATGCGCTGGTAAAATTGAATGTTGTGTATGCTGAGCAAAATCGGCCCGAGCATCTCGCCGGTGCGAAACAGGTGGCTCAAATACGCACGCGAGTATAAGGTACATGTCGTGCAATTGCAACCGTCTTCCAGAGGTCGCGGGTCATCGGCGCAGGAAGAGTTTCGCAATCGCAGCCGCCCGGCGGCGG
>PWZK01000005.1 GCA_003567495.1 Candidatus Brocadiaceae bacterium | reverse complement strand
CACATGCCGCAGGGGCGAAAGATGTTTCGCCCCTACAAACCGGTTTGAGACGTGGCACACTAAATATTTACGAATAATACTCGTTGTCGGGAGAAATGTTTAAATGGCACAACCCATTATAATGCCCAAACAGGGCCTGTCGGTGGAGAGCTGCATCTTCTCCGAATGGAAAGCTGATGTCGGCGATTCAGTGAAAAAAGGTGATGTGATTTTTGCATTTGAAACCGACAAGGCATCTTTCGAGTATGAGGCCGAGTCCGACGGCGTGCTGCTGGCAAAATTTTTCAATGAAGGCGACGAAGTGCCCGTTCTGGCAAACGTGGGCGTTCTGGGGAAGGAAGACGAAGACCCGGAACCATTCAGGCCGGAGGATGCACCGGGCGAAACGAAGCAAACCGGCAAACAAGAACAGGAAGTGCCGCCGGCCGGGGAAACGCCGCAGGCCCCCGAGCCGACAACAAAAAGCTACGGAACGAGCCCGCACGAAGAGGTAAAAATCGCCCCCAGGGCAAAGAAAATGGCAGAGAAATATGGTCTGGACTACGGCATGGCGGAAGGCAGCGGGCCGCAGGGGCGCATAATCTGCAGAGATATCGAAAAACTACTCGAAAAAGGACCGGTCTTTACACCAGCGGCAAAAGAAACATATGACGAAGAAGAACCGGAACTT
Source organism: Candidatus Brocadiaceae bacterium (assembly GCA_003567495.1). GTDB lineage: Bacteria > Planctomycetota > Brocadiia > SM23-32 > SM23-32 > PUMZ01. The sequence continues at coordinate 3,070 of PWZK01000005.1, read as the reverse complement.
ATGCCCGGCAGCACGGGCAGCGGACCCGGCGGAAAGGTCACCACTGCCGATCTCGACAATTTAGCTCCGGCACAGGTCACAGGAAAGCCGCGGGGCGAGCCGGAATATGAAGAAACAGCGCTCAGTAACATCCGCCGGCAAATCGCCGGGGCCATGCAAAATTCGCTCCAGTCAACCGCGCAACTTACACTAAACGCATCATTTGACGCAAAGCCAATCCTGGATTTGCGTAAAGCAATAAAAAATTACGGCCCGCTGTTAGACCTTCCGGATATTAACATTACCGATGTCATTCTGTTTGCGGTCTCGCGAACCCTGCCGCTGCACAGACATTTAAATGCTCATATGATTGACGATAAGATACGCCTGTTTAAAAACGTGCATCTGGGGGTCGCGATCGATACTGAAAGAGGTTTGATGGTGCCTACAATATTTAACGCAAACCAAAAATCACTCGGCGAATTATCCTCGGAAGTAAAATCGCTGGCCGAACAATGCCGGACCGGTTCCATCAATCCCGACTACCTCACAGGCGGCACCTTTACCGTGACAAACCTGGGGCCGCTCGGCGTCGAGGCGTTCACCCCGGTGCTGAACCCGCCGCAAACCGGCATCTTAGGCGTAAACAGCATATCGCAACGCGTAAAAGAAACAGACGACGGACACGTGTATTATCCGTCAATGGGGCTGTCACTGACTTTCGATCACCGCGCGCTCGACGGCGCACCGGCCGCAAGGTTTTTGAAGGACCTGAAAACAAATCTTGAAAAAGAATTATACTTTCACCAGAGAAATCAGAATCATGCCTAAATCAATACTTGTCGATCCAGGGGAAAAGAGAAAAAGCGGAAAGATCACCTTCTCCGACATACCGGTTAACAGCTATCAGAAAACTGTTGCGGAAGAAAAAGAAAATTACCCGGCCGGCGACCTGCTGCGTATTTACAGGGACATGAGATATGTCAGGGAATTTGAAAACATGATTGAAAGCATAAAAAACTCCGGCGAGTATCACGGGATCAAATATAACTACCAGGGGCCCGCACACCTTTCAACCGGACAGGAGGCTGCCGCCGTCGGGCAAGCCTACGTCCTTGAACCCGACGACTGGATTCTCGGTTCGCACAGAAGCCACGGTGAAATACTGGCGAAAGGGCTTTCGGCAATAGAAAAACTAAGCGAACGGAAACTGACTGCTATCATGGACGATTTTTTCCGCGGGCGACTGAAAAAAGTTGTAGAAGACTCTGAGAATAAAAAAGATGATGTAAAAACATTGGCTGTAGATTTTCTTCTCTACGGCGCCGTAGCCGAACTTTTCGCCAAAGAAAACGGTTTTAACATGGGACTTGGCGGCTCCATGCACGCATTTTTCCCCCCTTTCGGCATCTATCCCAATAACGCCATAGTCGGCGGCTCCGCCCCCATAGCCGCCGGATGTGCACTGTTTAAAAAAGTTAACCGCAAGGACGGAATCATCATCGCCAATATCGGAGACGGCTCGCTGGGGTGCGGGCCGGTTTGGGAAGCAATTAATTTTTCAGCCATGGCCCAGTTCAAAGAATTATGGGATGAGGCTCACAGAGGCGGGCTGCCGATTATCTTCAACTTTATGAACAATCAGTACGGAATGGGCGGCCAGACGTGCGGAGAAACAATGGGCTTCGACAGACTCGCTCGCTTCGGAAGCGGCGTCAATCCTGAACAGATGCATGCCGAACAGATCGACGGATACAATCCTCTGGCCGTTATCGACGGGGGGAAGCGCAAAAAACAGGTTATAAGCGAAAACATGGGACCGGTTCTTCTGGACACGCTAACTTACCGCTACGTGGGCCACTCCCCCTCCGATGCAAATGCCTATCGCGAAGATAAAGAAATCAAAGCATGGCAAAATCACGACAGCATAATCAGTTACCGCAAGCAACTGATCGAGGCCGAAATAGCCGAAGAGAATGTGCTGGACGATATGGATACCGAGATAACGGAAAGGATGGTGAGAATATGCAGGCTCGCCGTGGACGATAGCATATCGCCCCGCATGAAAGACCCCGAAGCTATCGGCGAACTTATGTTTTCCAATCGTCGCATTGAAAAAATGTCCGATGACAGGTGCGAAGTTCTTATACCGAAAGAAGAAAACCCGCGCGTAAAGCGACTGAAAACAAAAGAAAGAGCCGGGATTAAAGACGGTAAAAAGGTTTCTGCAATCAAAACGTTCTCGCTCAGAGACGGCATTTTTGAAGCTATTCTTGACAAATTTTACGAAGACCCCACCCTGATAGCATACGGAGAAGAAAACAGACACTGGGGCGGGGCGTTTGCCGTCTACAACGGCCTGACGGAATCCCTGCCATATCACAGGCTCTTCAACGCACCGATCTCGGAAGCTGCGATCTGCGGTTCCGCCGCCGGATATGCGCTCAGCGGCGGAAGGGTTATCGCCGAACTTATGTACGCCGATTTTATAGGACGGGCAGGCGATGAAATAATGAACCAGATCGCCAAATGGCAGGCGATGAGTGCAGGCATCCTGAATATGCCGCTCGTGCTGAGAGTCTCCATAGGTAATAAATACGGGGCGCAGCACTCCCAGGACTGGACCTCGCTTACCGCTCATATCCCGGGCCTTAAAGTCGTGTTCCCCGTAACGCCCTACGATGCGAAAGGATTGATGTGCAGTGCGCTTAACGGCACTGACCCGGTGATTTTTTTCGAAAAACAAAGCCTCTACGGTATAGGCGAGATGTTCCAACCCGACGGTGTCCCTGAAAAAAATTATGAGATAAAGATCGGCGAACCTGATATTAAAAAAGAAGGGAATGATATTACAATCCTTACCCTCGGCGCCACTCTCTACCGGGCAATCGAAGCGGCAGATATTCTTGAAGCCAGACACGGCCTGTGCGCCGAGATAATCGACGCGCGTTCCGCGGTGCCGTTTAATTACGAAAAAGTTATCGCTTCCGTGGAAAAAACCGGAAGGATTGTCATTGCCGGTGACGCATGCCGGCGCGGTTCTTTTTTGAACGACTACGCCCAGAACATCAGCGAGCTGGCTTTTGATTAT
>PWZK01000217.1 GCA_003567495.1 Candidatus Brocadiaceae bacterium | reverse complement strand
TTTACTGGTGACGGAGGATGAAAATGCTTAAAACAGCCAGACTGCGCAGAGATTTCTTCCCCTACAAATATCGCGACAAGGGAGTTGATTTAGAACTGACGCGTGTTGTTTTCGATAACGATGAAAGCTGGGATCAGATCGATACCCAAAGGCGACTGATAGCTATTGATGGATATAAGGATTGGGAAACGGCACGTGTTCAGGGAAAAGTAAGCATCAACGATGGTGTGCTAAAAGATGTTTTGCCGCCAAACGAGAGAGAAAAACCGCCTATCGCTATCAGTATAGCCCTGCGGTGCTCGGAAACGTATCTGCGGCAAAATTTCTGTGAAGGAAGCTTCGAAGTCGGAGAAAAAATTGATTTTGAAATACCCGTTGAACGTTCAGATGTACGGAACACGGTAGACATTGTCGCTGGCCTTGTGCGAACTGCAGAGGCTGATCATATTGTTGAAGACGGCTACGCTGCCTTTAATGGTGCTGTGCTTTCTGATTGCCGCAAGTGGGAAATACGTGTTGATCCGCCTGAACTGCCCGCCGGCAAATTCCTGGATATCAGATATAAATCTTTCAAAGAAAAACAAAAGTTATTCAAGCTGGAAAGTGATTCTGAGAATCCAATATTGTGGTTGAATGGAGATTATACAGATATTGCCCGTATACTGAACAGCAAGGCGACCCGGGGTATGGAAGCGCGAATACGCGATGTGTTTTTTGATATGATATCCCACCAAGTGTGGACTCAGCTTCTGCTGCGGGCAGGGCAGGACATAACAGAAGACGAAGAAGTGAGATATGAATGGGAACACGCTGTTCTGAATGAGCTTTTGACGATATTATTCCCGGATGCGGAAGAGCAAGAGGCGATGCTAGAATTCCGGGATTTTGTTCATAAGAATGATGTCCCAAGCCTTATAGAGATGGTCGATGATGCGGTACAGGCAAAACTGGACTTGCCCAAACAAATGACGGCTCTTATCACGGAGGCGCTGCGACAATGAAACCTTTAAAGCGCCTGATGAATGAAAGCAAAGTGCTTTTGAGCGAGGGATTCCTGAGAGGGGCGGAAAGGAGTCTTTCTGAAGAAGATTATGAAGAATACATAGAACCTTTTGAAAGACAGATAGATTTGACTCCGCTTGATGACTACCTTGATTTTCTTATTGATGAACATCCGCCGTATCATTCACAAATAGACGGGCGGCTGGCGCCGCAGCTTCACCGGATTCTCAATCTCACCCGCAGGGAAGCAGCTGATATGGGGATATGGCATTACCTCACTGTTATTTACCGCCCCGATTTTGTGAGATATCGGTGGACGTATGGTTCCAGGGAATACATGAAAAAAAGGTTCTGGGGTGTCAGGGAGTGGGATTCAAACACTTTCTCCCGTCTGTGGTGGGTTGCCGAACAGACGCATACTGATGGTGATTACAGCCTGACCGAGAAAATTCTAACCAAACAATACCTGGTTCGTTCAGCCTTCGACAGGGATTTCAGCAGGTATAAACCTGCGTTGAGGGCTTATATTGCAGTTTTGGGTGGTGATCCCAAGTCTGTGGTGGAAGAAGCAGCTAAAAGGTTCAATAAACATTTGTCTGTAGTCCAACTTGAAAACTTCCAGGAGCAACAAATAAGAGAGAAATTCGGTGAGATCCGCGCCGAGATATTACAGGACTATGAATCAGATACCACCCTATCCTAAAATATACCATATAACCCATCTGAAGAACCTGCCGGCCATTCTTCAGAATAACGGGCTGCATTCCGATGCAAAATGTCTGGAACTCGGCCTGGGCCGGGAGCTTGTCGGGCTTTCCACTATCAAAGCAAGGCGCCTCTATCAGATCGAAGTTAAGTGCAACCCGGGCTCAAAAGTCGGTGAATACGTGCCTTTTAATTTTTGCCCCCATTCTATTATGCTATATATCCTGCATAAGGGAAACCTTCCGGATTTATCATACAGGGACGGGCAAGGGCCGATCGTGCATCTTCAGGCCGATATTCAGAATGTCATCCGAAAATGCACCAAAAAAGGCACAGCGTGGGCTTTTTCGGATCGCAACGCCGGATCATTTTTGGCACGTTTTTATAATCGCCAATGTGAACTGGATAATATAAATTGGAATGCCGTAGATGCTACGGATTTTAGCAATGCAACAAACAAGGAATCAAAACAAGCGGAGTTCCTGGTCAAAGACTTCTTTCCGTGGCAGTGGATAGAGAAAATCGGCGTGATTAATCTTAATATGAAAAATAGCGTCAACAAAATATTACTAACAGCCGGACAGACAACGCCTTTGGCGGTTGAACGGTCATGGTATTTTTAAACGCGGAGGCTGAGAATGATAGAGAAAAAAACTGGTGACATTTTGAAAGCGGATGCCGAAGCGCTTGTTAATACGGTAAACTGTGTGGGTATCATGGGACGTGGGATAGCACTCCAGTTCCGCAAAGCTTATCCGGAAAATTATAAGCAGTATAAAGCCGCCTGTGAACGCGGAGAGGTCGAACCCGGCAAGATGTTTGTACATGAACGTAAAGATATGTTCGGCCCGCGGTATATAATAAACTTCCCGACAAAAAGACACTGGAGAGCAAAAAGTCGGATGGAAGATATAGAAGCAGGTCTTGATGCGCTTGTCGAAGAGATACGGCGGTTAAATATTAATTCCATAGCTCTTCCTCCGCTGGGATGCGGGCTTGGCGGACTGGACTGGGATGAAGTGAGTGCGAAGATCGAAAAAGCGTTGAAAACTTTACCTGGTATAAACGTTCTGCTCTACGAACCCGCAGGTGCTCCCGCGCCGGAAAAAATTGCTAAGGAAAGGAAAGAGCCGAATATGACCCCCGGCCGGGCCGCATTGCTGGGACTCATGCGCCGTTATCTGGGCGCCTTGATGGACCCGACTGTTACCTTGCTTGAAATTCACAAACTAATGTATTTCATGCAGGAATCGGGATATGACCTCCGCCTGAGGTGGGAAAAAGGTCCTTATGGCCCCTATGCCGATAATCTGCGCCATGTCCTCAACCGTATTGACGGTTATTTTGTCAAAGGGTATGGCGCTGCACATGATAAACCGGATACCCCTATTGAACCAATGGCAGATGCCCTTGAAGAAGCCGAATCCTTTCTTAACAGCCATCCCGATTTGAAAGAAAAAATCGCAAGTGTCTGTGATGTTATTGAGGGGTTCGAAACACCGTTCGGTATGGAACTGCTTTCGACTGTACATTGGGTGGCAACCCGGGGAGGGGCAGACTCTCCGGAAAGAGTTGTGCAGTTGACCTATGACTGGGGGGACAGGAAACGAATTTTCGAGGAAGATCACATCCGTAAGGCTTGGGATATTCTATTACGTCGAGGCTGTCTGTCGGGTGTACAAGAGTAATATGTGTTTTGGGATTGACCGCAATTGCAAGAATGAACGAAAATAACGCAAAGTCGCCAGGACGCAAGGACGCAAGGCAAAACAATAATAATCTTCGCGTCTCTGCGCCTTCGCGTCTTTGCGTTAAATCGAGGAAAAAAGTGCCGTCCCCGCACCATAATACATAATACAAATTGGAAATGATTGCCCAATCCCTGTCAGTTGACAAACACGCCGGAAGGGGATAAAATTCCAAATATGGAAACATCTTTTCCAATTTGAGACACAGAATGGAAATTGTATCGCGATATTTTGAGGCGCCCGGGCATAGTTATTACCTTTTCGGCCCCCGGGGAACCGGGAAAACGACGTGGCTGCGT
>PWZK01000309.1 GCA_003567495.1 Candidatus Brocadiaceae bacterium | reverse complement strand
TTGTTGCCTTTTGTAGCGCAGGCGTCCCGCCTGCATCGTACGGGAGGCCGGGGCGCTGCACAAAAACGAATGCAGGCGAGGACGCCTGCGCTACTTTTAACGTGGTTTACTGAATATATACGATTACTTCATTTTTTTGCCGATTTCTTATATTTTTTGGCAGGAAAACATTTTTTTCAACAAAGGACATAATGATACAAAAATTATTTTCGCAACTGACCGGCAACACATATAAGCCGCAGTACAAAATCAAACGGGAAATATTTTCCGCGGCTTTCTCCAATATATACGAGGCAAGGGATCGCCGCACCGGCAGCCTGGTGATATTAAAAATATTAAACGAGGCAGGGGAAAAACTTGCCGGGAAAATGGATGCCGGCGAAAACACGAAGTGGGAAGGTGAGTTGATGCTTACTCTGGATCATCCCAACATCCCGGTAGCTTTTGACTGCGACAGCGGCAAGAAGTACTGGATAGCAATGGAATACCTGGATTCCATGCTCTACTCCTATGTCAATAGCGGGCGGGACTCCAGGGAAGAAGCCGAGCTTATAGAAATTTTCCACGATATTGCGTCTGCGATAAGCTACCTGCACGATCGGGGCGTGATACATCGCGACATAGCGCCCGATAACATAATGATGAAAGGCGATACGGCTAAACTGATAGATTTTGGCATGGCAATTCCGGTAGGATCGAAAGTTGGCGGCGGCAAAGTCGGCACACCAAGCTACATGCCGCCCGAAATGATACGAAAAATGAGCTTCAGCCCCGCAGGCGACATATATTCGTTCGGCGTCGTTATGTATGAGATCGTGACCGGCATAAAACTGTTTTCAGGCAAGCTGAAGGAAGAACGCATGACCCGTGTTCTGAACGTCCATCCGCTGTCGCCGTCGAAGCTGGAAAAAGTTTGCTCTCACGAACTTGAAAAACTGATCATGAGCTGCGTATCAAAAGAACCGGAAAAAAGACCACAAAACGCGCATATAGTGGTAGAAAAGCTCAACGACATGCGCAAAGGCGGCAAAACGAAAAGCGCGGTGCGCAAAAGAAATGGCAATCAAAAAAGCTGACTACGGTTTTTACTGCAAAGGAGGAAGAAAAATGAAAAAGCGGCTTACAGGTCGGATCGTTACGTCGGTACTAACGGTCGTTTTCGGGATTTTGTGTGTTATCTATGCCTACAGGTGCGATTCCGCGGATCGCATATATTCTGGCATAAGGGCGATATCATGGGGCCTGCTGTCGCTGACGTCGGCAACCTTTTTTCGCTATTTTGAAGATTGAAACGACGTGAGGTTCAAGCCGGGATCGATAGGACTTTTGAACGCCTTGAGGACTGCAAATGGGCAATCATTGCAGTCGGCAATCACTTGCCTGCCAATATCCCTGCAGATGTTCTGGAGCGGTATTTTGACTCTGTGTTGCAAAAACTATAGAACAGTTCTCTGGTTTTTATTCCGTGCAATTGCATTTTTGGAGCGAATTTATTATGACTCTCGAAGTTACAAAGACGGAAGGTGATACTTCCTGGTTCACCCGGGACAGATTCGGTATGTTCATACATTGGGGCCTTTATTCGATGGCGGGTCGCCATGAGTGGGTCAAGCATCACGAAAAAATCCCCTGCGATAAATATGATGAAAAATATTTCAAGCGTTTCGACCCCGATCTTTATATCACTCGGTAATAGACTGGCATCATGCTCACTATGTGCTGGATGACCGTATAGGGCCTTATCGCGATCATCCCGAGCGTGAGAAGATGAATGAAGGCCGTGATCAGATGAAATATGCGGATTATTTGCACGGCCAGGTCAAAGAGTTGCTTACGGAGTACGGCGATATAGATATAATGTGGTTCGATTTTTCGTACCCGGATGCCGAATCTCCGGAAGATTTCGCTCAAGGAAAGGGACGGGCGGCCTGGCGGAGTGAGGAACTTTATAAGATAGTGCGCAGTCTACAGCCTGATATCATTATGAACGACCGTCTGGATCTGGATGACGGATGGGATGTAAAAACTCCTGAACAGTATCAGCCCCGCCGCCGGGTGACAGTGGAGGGACGTCCGGTGGTCTGGGAGGCCTGCCAGACATTCTCCGGTTCCTGGGGATACCACCGCGATGAAGAAAGCTGGAAAAGCGTCGAACAGCTCATCCGGATGCTGGTGGATACCGTATCAAAGGGGGGAAATTTGCTGCTTAACGTCGGCCCCACAGCCAGAGGCGAGCTTGACGCCAGAGCGCTTGAGAGCCTGGAAGGCATGGGGGAATGGATGAAACGCCATGATCGCTCTATTTACGCCTGCGCTCAGGCTCCGGATCGCTTTAAAACTCCCAGTGATTGCAGACTGACCTACAATCCTGATAAAAACAGACTTTATGTACATGCGTTTGCATGGCCCTTTAAACACCTTCACCTGGAAGGCAAAGCATTCTGTGATGAGGTTAAGTACGCCCAGCTGCTCAACGACGGTTCTGAAGTGCTGATGGAAAAATTTAGCGATAAGTCGTCACATCACGGGGGCGATGCTGTCGGGGGCAATGCGCTTACCTTGACACTTCCGGTCAAAAAGCCGCCCGTTACTGTACCGGTAATTGAACTGTTCCTTTAAATCACATATTTAACCCGGATATTTCATAAACACCGAGGTCAATCAAATTTTTGCGGTTTTGATGTGGTGCGAGGCATGTTGTTGTCCCCAATATTGCCAACTTAACTTTGCATGTAAAGTGAAGCTCCCCCATCAGTGTTCAACGGTGGTTCTTCTTCTTTCAACAACGATACGGGGTTCGCTGAGGATTTATCCCGGGTGACCGAAGGGAACCCGGGGAAACATGAGCACCACTCCGTACTGAGCCCCGACGAGGCGACTCAATTTGAATAATCGCCTTGTGCTACCCATGCTTTGAATCGCCCCTGCGGGGCTCTGTTCTGCTGTTTGCGCCCTTTTCCCGGGGTTCCAGCGCCCAACGACAGGGCACTTCCACCCCGGGCTATTAATCAGTCGGTCCTTCGGGCCTAACGACAAAAACTGCAACCCGTCTTACTGTCGTTGCCGTTGTCTTTGTCTTTGTCGTTGCCGTTTGTCGTTAATTCCTAATTTCTAATTCCCAATTCTTATGTAAACAACACTTACAGCGTCTCAATTAAATCTTTTTGCCAATAAAACAAGATATTATAAATAAGATACTAATTCCTTTTCAAGACTCCGCTTGAAAAAGAATTAATAAAACGACAACGGCTACGACTAAACGGCAAACGACATCATTCTTTAGTACATCGACAATTTGTTGTTGATGTCAGGACATTAAGCGCCTAGTCTTCCCCCCCATCGTCATCTTCTTCGCCGGATGGCGGCGGTTGGGAAAACAACGGCCCCGCACTGATGATCTTGCTGTCGCGCACTTCATCCTCCCGTATGTGTGCAGATTTTTTCCCGGACTTAAAGGATGAACGATGCGTCCTGCCCCGCGAATCCGATTTTTCTTCGGCTGGCAAAAGTTCGTCTCTCAACACTTCAAGCGTTGCCAGAACCGTTGCCTCCAGTTCATAAAAAGACTCCTTTACCTGCCTCTGGAGCTTGCCCTCCGTTTCTTCGGCCATTACCGATATGTCGTGCTGCAACTCTCTGAGCCGTGCTTCGATCTCTTCCCAGCCGGCCTTGCTCTCAGCCAGGCCCTTATTTGCGGTGTGGATTGATTTTTCAAGTTCCTCACGCCCGCTACGAAGCCGAGCTACGGCATCAGC
>PWZK01000087.1 GCA_003567495.1 Candidatus Brocadiaceae bacterium | reverse complement strand
TCCAGCGGTGCAGCTGCGCGAAAGGCAAGCGCCGCCTGCCTGTGCGTGTCCGCACGCAGACAGGCTGTATTCATATACGCGAAGCGCAGCCTGACAAAGCAGATGCACCGCCTGCCTGCAGCAGGCAGGCTGGGAGCGCGCCCGCAGGGCCTGCCTGCAGCAGGCAGGTAAACCGTCGTTTTTGAGGCTAAAATACAGAATGTGATTTTCAAAAGCTGATAAATATGCATGTAAGATTAAACATAAAAGTCGTTTATATTAAATTTTACCGTTGGTTTATGAAATATGCGGGTTAGCCGGTTTCGTCAAGCATAAGGATACGTCCGCAGTTGTGGCAAAGCACGGCTTTGTCCCGGCGCATCAGCTCGTTTTCGAGCTGTTTGGGCACCTGCGTAAAGCATCCGCCACAGACCCTGCCCTTAACTTTTACCAGGGCGCGTCGGATTGAGGAGTTTGCGATCTGATCGTATTTCGACAGCAGGTCGGTGTCTATCTGCTCGCGGAGCCGACGTTTTTTTTCTGAAAGTTTTTCTATGTCTGCATCATACTTCTTTTCGCTCTGTTTTACTGCGTTTTTAACGTCCTGAAGTTTGTTTTTTTCCTCTGAAATCCGGGCTTTTAGTTCGGCTTCTTTTTTTTTCTGCGAATCTACTTGCTCCAGCGCCTCCAGTTCTTCATCCTCCCATTTCGAAGCGTCGGCCTTGTTGTTCAGGATGTTTTTTCGTATAGCGTCGTAATCCTTCTGACTTTTTGTAGTGTTGAGCTGGATCTGTAATTTATGATTTTCTTCCTTCTTTGCCTGAATGTTCAATTCCAGCGCATCACCTTTTTTTTGGTTGGCAATCCTTTCCTCGTGGACTTTTTCAATATCCGCTTCCAGCTGTTCGATAACATTGAGCCGGCTTTTTACATCTTTTTGCAGGTCCGCCTTATCCTTTCGGGCTCGTGCAATATCTTTTTGAGTCGATTGCAGGAGCATCAGCCGGTTCAATTGCTCTTTCATATCCATAAGCTACCTCTATTCCAGGTTTTTTATCGTAAATAGTCGCGCTGTGCCAAAACCGACAATTTCAGTTCGGTGTGCGTATATTAAGCGTCTTCGCGTTTTCAGGGAAAAAAGCTTGAAAAAGCTTTGTCGTTAAATGTCGCCATTGTCGTCTTCGCCTTCCTCATGTAAATCGTCGAGGAAAGCCTCGAGCGTTCTGCTCCTTCTGGGGTGCTGCAATTCACGGATAGCCTTGACCTCAATCTGACGGATACGTTCTCTTGTAACATTGAAAATTTTGCCGACTTCTTCGAGTGTATACGTATAGCCGTCGCCGAGGCCGTAGCGCAACTTGATAATTTCTCGTTCTCTATAAGTAAGACTGTCGAGCACTTTATCCATCTCGTCTTTGAGTATTTCATGTGTAGCAGCGGCCAGTGGGGATATGGCGCTTGTGTCCTCTATAAACTCGCCGAAAGAGCTTTCTTCGGTGTCGCCTATGGGTTTATCAAGGCTTATGGGCCGGCTGGATATTTTGAGGATGCGGCGTGTTTCTTCAATGCTCAGCCCCGTTTCGGATGCCAGTTCTTCGAGTGAGGGTTCACGTCCCAGTTTTTGGGACAGTTTTTTTACCGTTTCCCTCATATTGCTCATCGTTTCGATCATATGAACGGGGATACGAATAGTGCGGGCCTGGTCGGCTATGGCTCTTGTAATCGCCTGGCGAATCCACCACGTGGCGTAAGTGCTGAATTTGAAACCACGTCTGTGTTCATACTTATCAACGGCGCGCATCAGCCCCGTGTTGCCCTCCTGTATCAGGTCCAGAAAGCCGGGCCCTCTATTGCGGTATTTTTTGGCTACGCTAACCACCAATCTCAGATTGCCGCTGGAAAGATCCTGTTTAGATTTTTCATACTGTTGGTGAACGTGGCGCAACGCCTCAATGCGCCGCCTCAATACATGGAAAGGCAGGCAAAACTCGCTTTCGAACTGTTTCATCTCTCCCCTGAGAGCCCTGCTTTTTGAGCCTTTTTTCTTCTCCTTGCCGTCGTTTTCGCTGAGTTGTTCGTATATCGACAGCCCTTCTTTGTAACGTTCTTCGAGTCTTTGCATGAAGGGCTGTATCTTCCGCATGCGCAGTCCGAGTTCCTCGAGTAAAATCTGCATTTTTCGAAGGTGTGTATCTATTTTACGCAAGGTTGAAACTTTTTTATTTTCATCAGTTTTTTTCTTCTCCCCCCACTTGCTCCACTCCTTTTCCGTATACTCGATCAGTTTGCTGACTGTTTCGATATTTTGCGGCAGTCGTGCGGTAAGTGCATCTTTCTCAACGTCTTCGACTGCTGAAACGTCCAGTGTGCGGTCGAAAGGGACTTCATGCTCACGCACTTCAATCATGGTTCTGGTACATTCCCGGATACAGGGCAGGAATTTCATTATTTGCCTTCTGAAGCGCTTGCGGCTTATCTCTATGCGCTTGGCATGTGAAATTTCCTCTTCTCGCGACAGCAGAGGGATCTCGCCCATCTGCGTCAGATACATCCTGACGGGGTCTTCGATCTGCCCGGCATCGCCGACAACCTCTTCAATGTCTTCTATAACCGTGTCGTCGGTCTCGACCAGGTCATCCATATCGTTGTGTTCGTCCTCCGCCAGCTTTGACTCGTCAATGAGCTCGATTCCGTGCTGATCCAGCGTCAGGAGCACTTCATCGATATATTCCGGGTTTACTGCGTCCTCCGGAAGCAGGTTGTTCATCTCCTCATACGTGAGAAAACCTTTCTGGAGCCCCCTTGATATGAGTTCCTTGGTTTCTTTGCCCGGGACGTTTTTTTTATTTTTATTTTCGGCCATATTTTTTCTTTACCGAGCTATTTATGTTCTTCCCTGCGTAGCATCTCGATGTAATTTTTCAGCCACTGCTCGTCATCTTCCAAACCGTTTTCTCCGGGTTGGTTTTCAAAACTGTTTTTTTTCTTTTTTATGTGTTCCAGGTACCCTTGCAGGCGCGCATCTTTGTCGCCGGCCGCATATTTTCTTTCTTTTTCAACAGCATCTCTGACATCTTTCACCCTTTTGTCATCGGCAAGCATGTAAAGGAAATCTGATTCTGTGACCGGGCCGCTCTCTTTGCACCGTTCCAGCAGCAAGGCGAGCAGTTCTCGCTCCGGGGTTTCCTCAAACAGCCCGGGTGTAAATACCTCTTCATCAGCAATTTTCTGTTGATACTGAGGATCCACCAGCAAAAGCGTCAGAATCCCGCCGAGGCATCTTTGGTCGGCGGTTATCCGTTTGGTAGTTGTTGCGTTTCCATCCTGAGTCACAACAGAGCCGGAACGCCTTCCGTGCAGAAGACCGGCCACATAATCAAAGGCGTTTTGCGGTTCGACGCCGAGTTCGTTTGCAATTTCCCGGACGAGCATCTCCCTTCGTACCTGGTTTTGAATGGCTGCGGCCATTTCTGCAAGCGACTGAAACACCTTTGTGCGCTCGGAACGCTGCCCCATGTCACGGTTCTGTGCGGCGTTTTTAAGACAAAACATGAGGAAATCCTCGCTTTCCTCCAGTCGGCCCTTAAACGCTTCCGCGCCGTGTTTGAACAGAAAATCGCAAGGATCCAGCCCTCCGGGCAACGATGAGACACATGGCTCAATATCATGGCCAAGCAGTATATAAATGCTTTTTTCCGCCGATTTCTGACCGGCTTCGTCCGAATCAAAGAGCAATATGACTTTTTCGCACAGCCTGCTCAGGATTCCAGCGTGCGACTCT
>PWZK01000246.1 GCA_003567495.1 Candidatus Brocadiaceae bacterium | reverse complement strand
TGGCTGGGTTTTCAGGCGAGCGGAGATATACGGGCAGGAGGTTTCCAAGCATCTCGGCGTCGGCTTCGGCGCTCGATACCACCCTCGTCCTGTAAGCCTGTGCGACTCCCCGTATCTCGGCCGCATCTCCCATGGCGGATTGTTCTATACTTGTAGCGTCAGCCCTGGCCTGCTCAATCATGGTCTCTTTTTGGCTTTCTGCAGCCAGTGCCCTGTCGAATGCGGGGCGAACCTCCTCTGGCACTTCGGGATCCTCTATAGGCTCGATGGCAACCAGTTCAACGCCGACGGAAAAGCCGTTGCGTTCTTCAAAAGCATTCAGGTAATCCCTCACATTCCTGTCGATCTCATCAAAAAGGTTCAACCTCATATACCTGGGGCCGTCTTCGGTTTCAAGCTGCACTTCCCGGCGCTTGCGCCGCACTTCCAGAACCTCCCAGTTGCCCACTACCTCGGTTGTCGCTTTGACCACCATCCTGCGGAAAACCTCCTCAGGCGACTCAAACCTGAACGCATAGTCAAATGCGCCCGTCTGGTCGCTGCGCACGCGGTAGCGTGCTCGCAGACCCATATGAGTCAGGTTGACATCCCCCGTCACGAGGTAGTTGTCGTTGTGCAGGCTCAGGCGCCCGCGTGTCGTTTGAGCTCCGCCTTCACGAACGGCGGCGCGCCCGCCGCGTGCAAAATCAGTGTCCAGATTGAGGGTCTGCTGGTCCAGCGAAAGCCAGACTATCTCCTGCCAGGGCCATGCAAAATGCCAGCCGCTTTCAGAATCCAACACGTAACCCGTTCCTCTACCCGGTCCGAGCCCGGCCTCCACCGGCCTGCCGAAGCTGAGTTTTATGGCCACTCGGTCCGGCGGGATATAAAACCAGCCCTGCATCAGATACACCACTATCAAAATAAGCATTCCAATTTTCAGGAACCTGAAACTCACGTTCAGTGCATCGGAAAGGGCTTTATGCCCCACATCTTCTTCACGTTTTGGACCGGAAAAGACTCCCATTTCTGTTTTCGGTGTCTCTTCGCCCTCGGCACTGCCATAGTTTTTTTCTTCTTCGCTCATTTTTCTGTTTACCTTTTCTTTATCAAGGTTTGCCTTGAAAAAGTCTCAGGCGTTTTATTCCTCGTCTTTTCCGTCCTGGTCATCGTCAGAACCCGCCGCCTCATCTCCGGGGCCGGTAACGGCGCGATGTATGGGGTCTGCGAGCTCACCTTGGGGACCAGAATAGAGGACCGAAAGCGGCTCGCTGCGCGTATCCAGAACGAAACTGATGGGCGAACCGTCCTCGCGCGCGGTCTCCGCGATGTTTCTCAGCGATTCCAGCCGTCTCAGGTATATGGCCAGCTCGGGCGCCTGGGCAAAAATCTCGTAGAATTCAGCTTCGGCGGCCTCACCCTCGCTTTCTATCTTTTTTGCCTCCGCCATCGCATCGGCCCTGATATTTTGAGCTTTCATCTCGGCATCAGATATTATCCGTCGCCTCTCAAACTCCCCCTCTTCAAGATAAACTCTGGCAACGCGTTCGCGTTCGGCTTCCATTCTTCGGAAAACTTCCTCGGTCGTCGACTCCGGAATGGCAATGCGGCGTATACCAAAATCCAGAAGTTCCAGACCATAGCCTTCGTTCTCGATAGAAGCCCGGGTACCCTCCCGAATCCGATCCTCAAGCTCGCGGAACTTCAGGTCGTCTTCATTCGTTGATACAAGGTTACGAAACGTCATGTCGGAAATGGCGTTGGACGTTTCGCTGAATATTATGTCTCTCAGGTGTTCAGCTGCCTGCTCGACATTTCCGGCCAGACTTTGCTGAAACTTCACCGGGTCTGACAGGCGCCACGGCGCGGATATGGATACAAAAACCTGCCATTCGTCCTGCAGCTGCGTCTGCGCCAACGGTCCGTCTATCACCCTCACGCGGCGATCGAATGTCCTGATCTGATCCATGGGGTAAGGAAGACGGAAATAAAGCCCCGATTCATCTTCCTGCGCATCGGGCCGATTAATGACTCGATGCACCTGCCCGGGCGGGCGGAAATGAATGGCCATCTCAGTTGTGCGCACCTGAAAGGTGAACACATACGCGCACATCAAAACGAACGCGATAATGACAATCAATACGGTTATCTTGTTTTCCTTCATCTCAAAACCCCCTCCAAATCAAGGTCCATGATATCGGCGGGCCTTCGGCCTTTCATGTCTATTATGTTAACCTCCTTCTCCATAACCGGCACTATGTAAAGACGGTGGCCGGCCAGAACGTCTTCAACGGCGGAAAAATGTTTTCTGTAACGGTACACCGCCGGCGCTTTTTCATACGTATCGCGCCGCACGGCAAACTGCAGGCGCTCGGCGGCTGAAACCTTTTTCAGCTCGTAGCGATAAGCCTGTGCATCGTTAAGCAGCTCAACCGCCTCCGCCTCCGCATCTTTAAGCCGCCTGACCGACTCTCTGTGTCCCAGGTGAATCATGGTTTCCTTCTGCTCGTAAGCGTTTATCACCGATTCATACGCAGTGCTGACGGCTGCGGGCGGATGCACCGACGGCAGGCCGGCGTAAACAATTTCAACGCCCAGATCGTTGTCGTCGATATAACGCTGCAATTTTTCGGCAAAACGGCGTGAAACATCCTCTCTTTCCACGTGTATCCACCGCAGAAAGTTCTGATTCGCCGCAATCCTTGTAATCGCCTGAAACCCCAGATTCTCGACCAGCCTGTGCGGATTGCCGTGCTTGTAATAAAAGTCATACAGAGCCGACGGATCGACGCTGCCGTCAGGGGTGCGGCGTATGCGGTAGCTCAGGCGCGCTATAAGGCGCGCGATGTTAAGTGCCGGGGCGCCGTAGTCCCTCTCAACATCAACCATGCTCGGCACCAGAAACTGGGCTTCTCTGCCAATCTCCGGGTCGATGTGAAGCTCGCGCCACAAAACAATATCCTCGTCTCTCTGCACGGGCGCGTCTTCAACGCCTTCGTCAAGACGCCGGATATGCGGCTCATCTGCATAAATAATTTTCCCCACCAATTTTCTGTATATCCGGTTGGCCTCCATGCGCTGGACGGTTTCGATCGGCCAGGGCAGCTTCAGGTGAAACCCCGGACTGTATAAACTCGCGCGAAGCCCGGCGGCACGGTCTTCTTCGCTAAGGCGGGGGCGCCCCCAGCGCTCGATAAACGCTGCTTCGCCGGGATGTATGACCACCAGAGTCGAAAGCAGCCAGAGCGCACAGATCTGAACGAGAATAAGCGGCAGTATCGCACGCTGCATAAAGCTGTACAGCCACGTTTCGGAAATCTTGAATCCGAACTGGTAATCGACCATTGCGGCGAATGTCTCAAACACCCCCGCAGGCTCGGCGCAGAGGTTCAGAAGACGGCTGTCATAGGCCGGGCGCCATTCCTGGCCGGATACGCGCGGGCGGTAAATATCAAGCACCATGTTAAGGAGGACTTCGAAAGCGATAAGACCCATAAATGCAGGTATGATGTATGCGGAAGCGGCCTCTAACCATTCCACCCCGAAGTGAACCATGGTCAGGGCGATCACGAGCAGCAGCGCTGTCATCACATTGCCCATCAGGTAAGAGGCTGGAGCCCGCAGAAACTCCATTTCTTTGCTGTGTGCCAGGCCAACGGCGTATTTGCCCAGCAGAAAACCGAAAAATGTTATCGCTGCCATGCCGGCCACCGCAGTCATCGGATCAGAGACATCTATCGGCCCGAGGCGAATAACATTGCTCAGATTACGGTAGCAAAGCCATGCAAGTGAACCCGCAAGCAGGAGCGCAAAAGCAGGCACGAGATATTTTTCAAATATCTTCAGACCGGTGTGCGCACGCATCCGGTCCAGCTCCTGATCCTCAAATATTTCCTCGCTCAGACGCCCCTTTCTCAGCTGATCGAGTTCTTCCTTTTCGCTGCGCGCCAGACGCTTCTGGCGGCTGTGAAGATATACCGCCACCCAGATGAGCAGTCCCGGCACCATAAACCATGTCTGTGCCAGCACACCGAGGCTCTCAGTAGCCGAATAGAGCGCATAGCCCGTGATGATAAATGCGAGCTGGGCAAAAAAACCCAGTCCCGATATGACCTCCACCGTCTTTTTTTTAGGCATCTTAAAAAAAACCTCGATAACGGTTAAAATCAAAACATAAAAAAACAAGAAAGTATCAGGGTCAGGCCAGCTCCCTGCCTTCAAAAAGATAAGCGGCAAACGCCACCATGCCTATGCACCACAACAAACCATACAATATGGCGCGGCCTACATAACCGACCGGAACGTAGGGGTAGGGCCTCATAAGCTGATCGCCAACCCAAAAGAGCTGCAGGGAAGGGACCGTATGATAGGCAACCCTTGATATGCCGGCCCATGCCCGCCGGCCATAAAAAGCCGGCGAGCGGCGTGCACGTCGTGCGCCGAAGTCTTCCTCACGCCGATTGCTTTCTACGCTTGAATAAGAACGCGAATCGGGCGTAAAAACGTAACCGCCCTTGCGCGGGCTTAACCTGCCTGAACCGCCAAGGCGAACCTCCGCGCTGTACCCGCCATCCGGGCCGGTAACCGGAGATCCGGGCGCCCCGGCGATCTTGACCCCTTCCAGCGCCTCGCCCGTGTCGCGGTCTGTAACAATGCCGGTTAGTTCCACCGTTTCCACCATCTCAACCGGCTCCCACCGCACCCGCTCGGTATCGACCGTCCAGCCGAAAAGATAATTTGAGATCATCCCGACAAAAAACACGGTCAGGCAGACCAGCACATTCGCCACCACGTTCACCCGCGTGGAGGCGGCAAGCGCGACCGATGCTATTACCATCATGCCGAAAAAAACCGCCACTGCGGCAAGAGCAACGGGCCATGCATCGGTTTCTGCAAAAGAAAGGGCTATCCACTCGAAACTACCGTCTTTCCCGATAACGAGCAAAATAATAAAAGCGATGGTGTAAAGGATAAAGCCGGCACGGATCGCTACAGCGGTGAAATTGGCACGATAAAAGTAATTGAAATAGACGCCCAACAGCACGGCAAGCGCAAACGGCAGTGTCTGAGCCAGCAGCACCGGCATGTCCAGGGTAAACGCGGCCGTGGTGGGCACGTCCATCCTGACCGTCATAAGAAGCATCAGTGTGAGAAGGTAAGATGCGAGAGCAAGCGCTGCGGCAACGCCAAAGAATTTCCCGACTACAAAAACTACCCGGCCGACCGGTTTGCTGACTACCACGCCCGCGGTTTTGGAATCTATTTCGTCGCTGATGACCTGCGTGGCGCCCAAAACCGACAGCAATATCCCGACCATAAATATGGTTCCGAGTCCCATATCAACGGTCAGCTTAATATCATCCATCATTGTAAAGGCGGTTATCACGGGGCTCTGTGCGATCAGAACAAGCCCCGCAACGAGAAGGATGGCATAGATGGGCTGACGCACCACCTCCGCAAAGGCGTTGCGTGTTATGGACCAGAGTCCTCTAATCATCGCTTTCTCTCCCCCCATCGAAAAAAACGCTCGGTACCGCGAAAACTATTCTATCACAAAAAAAACCAAATGGTCAAACTGCCGCCCGGGGCACGAGGGAAGTATGGACGGGATGGGCCGGATGGGGGGGCGGCGGGATGGACATTATGTGACTGTATGAAGAACTCATGGAGGGCCGCCGCCGGGACGGCCACCTCCGGGGTCGCCAGGAGGGCCGCCGCCGGGACCCTCAATCCGGGGCGGCGCTCTCAAAATGTGAGCTCCAGCTTGGCTTTGTCCATCTATCTATGCTGATACTATCCCTGCCTTCATCAGGGGTCCCTGGCAACGCAACCTGCGACAGAGCAACGTCCTGATATATGGTGATATTTCCGTCTGCTCTTACGCACCCATTGGTTATTACATTCCCTCTCAGGGGAGTATTGCCGGAAAAGGTCACATCAGCATCGGGAGCATAGATGCCTGCATTAGTGGGCGAGTTCCCTGCCAATGAGATAGGCTTATCTGAATCCGAATATATACCCACGTCGGTGGGATTACCAGTTGGATTTATTCTGGCATTCCCCCCTATCGTCATCCCACCGCTGAGATATAATTCAAGTGACGATCCAGATGAGAGAGCAAGGAGATTATTGCCTTTCATCTCAAAATCACCTTCTACATGCAGGCGCACATTTCCGTCGATTTCCAGGTCTGCACTGCCGGACAGGGAAAAGTCGTTAAATTTGTAATCTCCTGAAAATATTGTAGCGTCAGAATTACCACCAACGGAAAAATTATAGTTACCGTCTATCCGATGACCTCCCAAAATACCCTGACTGGTGTTAGGTAAACTTGGAACTTCTACCGGGTCGAGAACGAGTGGCTCAAGGTCATAATGGGGGGTTCCCATTACTCCATCTATCCCAGATATTGTTCCACTCGGTGAGACCCCAGCATCACCGTAAATACGAGCATTTCCAGTCAGTTTTATCTCACTGATACTGCCAACAAAACTATCATGAACGCTGCCGTCTCTTGAATCATAACCGTAAACATTTACGTTGCCTCTCAAATCGATCATGTAGCTGCCATAAATTCCATAGGGGAATAAAGTGCCGGCACCACTCATAGAAAAATATATCTTTATCTTCTCCTCTACCTCATTATGTTCCGGACCAAAACGTCCTGTGGATGTAATGGTGTTTTCCGTCGGATCATACTCCAGGATAATCTCCCCGGATCCAAGCGGGTAGGGGTTGCTCTCATCGTAATCGTGCAAAAATGGATGGTCTGGACCTACTCTAAGCATAGCAATCGCCTTTTCGATCCCCGCCTCCGCCAGATAGAAGGCTTTTTCCCGGTCACCCCTGCGCATGGCCTGTTTATTTTCTATGACTCCCAATTCAAGCAGCGCCATACCCATGGCGACTGAGAAAATGATGAACAGAATCACCGCGGGAAGTATATAGCCATCTCTTTTCTTTATTTTTATCACAACCCCCCTCCCGACAAGTGACATACAAAAAAAACAGGTGCCGGTATATCTGCATGAGCAATTTCACACTGCTCGTCTCAATTATACACTATTAACCTCACGATTGCAAGGTTTTATGCAATCGCAGAAAATTTGCGCTTTAAGCTTTTTTCATCGATCATGCCCGAGCTGTTGAGTGAAACTCCTGAACTCCTGTTTTCTATAGTTTGCCGGGAGCAAATGTACCCAAAACACGTATCATTGCCGAAATCGCCGGAATATGTTAAACTGAAAATTCGATCGCAGCAACGCTTGTTTGAGAGGTTCCATGCAGTCCATATAGTCCATAGTGTCCATAGTGTCAATTTACTATCCCGGTCATAAAAAGATGAATCTGAAAATATACCCCGACCCGGTTCTGCGCAGGCGCGCCGCCTCGCTCCGGCGCGTAACCGACGCCGATCTGCAAAGGCTGCGCGGCATGCTGGAGCTGATGTACGAACTCGGAGGCATAGGGCTTGCCGGGCCGCAGGCCGGCTGGAGTGCGCGCGCAGTGGTTATGGACACAGACGGCCGGGGCGAGGGCGAGCGTATATTTATAAACCCAAAAATAATAGAATCCGACGGCATGGCTGAAGATCAGGAAGGCTGCCTCAGCCTGCCGGGCATAAGAAGCACGGTAGTGCGCGCGGAAAAGGTCGTGGTGGTGGCGTATGCCGAGGATGGCAAAAGGCTCGAGATAGACGCTGAAGGGCTTCAGGCGCGCGCATGGCAACATGAGATAGATCACCTTAACGGCGTCCTTTTCATCGATAAATTACCGGCGGCTGCGCAGATGAATATACGCCACCGGCTTAAAGAACTGAGCAGTTAAATCTTTTTCAAGCAAAACGGAGCCTGAAAAAGATTTAATAAAACCGCACCGGTTCTTTTCAAAAACAAACCTGAAAAGGATTGGTATAAGGCAACAACAACGCATTTTCCGTAGGGGCAACCCCCTGTGGTTGCCCAACATCACGACCGTTCGTACCAGGGCAATCACGGAGGATTGCCCCTACGGTTATTTTCGCCGCATCCGGCATGTTTTGAATTTGTAATTTTGGATTTGAGATTTATTTGATATTTGCGATTTTGAATTTTGAATTTAATCCCATACTCATATCAACCTGAAAACAAAAAATTCCCAAAGCGACAAAAAAATGTTAGATTGGCTACATTAAGCGCTTAAACGAATATCCAACCATGCGCATAGTTTTCATAGGAACACCCAATTTCGCCGTGCCATCGCTCGCAACGCTCTGCAAGTCGGATGCCCGGGTATCCCTCGTCGTCACAAAACCGGACGCAAGGAGCGGACGCGGGCGCAAAAGAACCCGCAGCGCCGTGAAAAAATTTGCGCTCGAAAAAGGCCTGATGCTCTATCAGCCGCGAAGATTCTCAAGCGACCCGACCGCAGAACTGCTCAAACGCCTGCGACCGGACGCGGGAGTCATAGTGGCTTACGGTGAAGTGCTCGCCCCGTGGCTTATCGATATGTTCCCGCAGGGACTCTTCAACGTGCACGCATCACTTCTGCCGAAATATCGCGGTGCGGCGCCGGTAAACCATGCGCTTTTGAATGGAGAAGAAGAGACAGGCGTCACAGTTCAGAGAGTCGTGCCCGAAATCGATGCGGGCCCGATCCTGGCACAGAAAAAAGTGATAATAGAACCGGATGAAAACGCCGGGCGCCTTCACGACAGGCTATCGGTGCTCGGCGCACGGTGTCTTGGCGAAGTTTTCGGGCGCCTTGCCCGCGGAGAAGAGATTGCGGAGAACCGTCAGAACGACACCGAAGCTACGCGTGCGCCAAAACTCAGAAAAGAAGACGGGCGCATCGACTGGACTTCGCCCGCATCCGCCGTAAAAAACCACATCCGAGGCATGACGCCGTGGCCGGGGGCGTTTTGCACATACAGGGGAAAGGAACGCGAGGAAAAGATAAAAATTACGGAGGCAAGACATGCCGGCCCGGTGAACGAAGCACCGCCGGGAACCATCGTCGAAATAACGGAAAAAGAAGAGATGGTGGTTGCCGCCGAAGACGGAAACGGTCTGGTAATAAAAACCCTCAAACCCGCAGGTGGCCGAACAATGAAATCCGGGGATTTTATCCACGGTCGCCATGTCACCGTGGGTGAGAGGTTTGAGTAATTCATACATATTTTGTAAGTGTTCAGTGAGCCACGTTGGTTTACTACTACTTTTAACCCGTTTTACTGATTCAAAAATGGGCATACGGACGATAAAATTCTGGAACTTTTTAACGCGTATCCGCAGGCCGAGGTGCGAAGCAGGCTCGATCCTGATCCTGCTTCCGTCCTGCCTTCAAAACAGCGAATGCACGCAGAAAGTCGCCAATTCCACCGACCTGTGCCTGCGCTGCGGGCGCTGTAAGATAGCCGATATCATGAACCTTGCCGACAGATTCGGCTGTCGCGTGGCGGTGGCAACCGGCGGAAGACTGGCCATGGAACTCGCCGGCCGGGATCATGTCAGGGCGATTATCGCGGTGGCCTGCGAAGTGGAGCTGAAGGAAGGTCTTAAAGGGGTATTCCCAAAACCGGCGCTCGGCATAGTAAATATCCGCCCCAACGGCCCCTGCAAGGATACCGACGTGGTGGTTGAAAAAATTGAAAACGCTCTGAAACTGCTCACCACGTCGCGATAGTATTTTATAGGTCTTATAGGACCTATAGGACATATAGGTCCTATAAGACTTCATATCACCTATATAAGCCACTTCGCTTCTGCATAAAGGTGGCAAGTTCTCGGCACGGGGGCAAATTTTCCCTTCACGTGCCGGGACGAGAGAGCACGTCCAATCCGGTACTTTTCTCCAAAAAGAGCTGCAGGTGCGGGAATGGTATTTCTATACCGGCCTCATCGAGCGCTTTCTTACATTTTTCCACGTATTCCCATTTCAAAGAGAAGAGGTCCCAGGGGTCTTTTGTCCAGAAACGCAACTCCATGTCCACGCTGCTGTCGCCCAGTTGCTGGACTATTACAAGTGGCGGCGGCTCGCTTAAAATGCGCTCATCACCGGCGGTTGTGCCCAGCATGATCTCTCTTGCGGCATCGATGCTTTCCTTATAGGCGATACCGAGCGGTACCCTGACTCTGATCCTTTCGGTCAACGTGTAGTTAATAATGCGACTGGCCGAGATGTCCCTGTTGGGAACTACCATGGTTTCGTTGTCGAAAGTGGTAAGCACGGTCGTGCGCAACCTCATAGTGGTAACCTGTGCATGCATATCGCCTATCTGAACCCAGTCGCCGATGCCGAAAGGACGGTCTATGGCAAGCGTGATGCCGGAGATGATATTTGTTATGGTGTCCTGTGCGGCCAGAGAAATGGCAAGCCCGGCTATACCCAGGCCGGTGACCATGGCCGTGATGTTGAACCCCATCTGATTGGCTACCGTCAGTATGGCCAGTGCAGCGATTCCGTATTTCAAAAAACGCCTTATCAGCCCCTGCATAGAGTCCGGAACCCTGGCTCTGTTCAGCCCCTTGTCGGCCAGCTTGCCGGCTATGATAAACAAAACCCAGAAAACTATCAGCAACAACAGGGACGCCACCAGGGTCGGCACATAACTTGCTACGGCGTCAATGATAACGTCCAGGTCCACTACACTGCTTATCCGAGCAATCATGTCTTCTCCGGGAAAAAATATAGCGAATATTCTATGTGGTTTACTGAATTTCCTTCGAGAAAGCAGTGCCCTGCAGCCGCTGCAGCATGTCTATGCGGGTTTGAATTGTGTTGCGAAGCAGGTCAACATCGGGCAGGTTGCGATATGCTTTTCTATATTCCCTCTCTGCAAGGCCGTAATAGCGCATCTGCCGGTACGTCAGCCCGAGATGTTTATGCACGACGTAGGGAAGCGGATTGAACGCAAGCAATTCACCACGATCATATTTATAACGCACGCCCGCGGCATCGACTATATGCAGTATCCTCGGCAGGGCGGAGGTTTGGTAAAACTGCAGGCTCTCGGTAAACGGTTCAAGTGCGGGGTGGGAAAATTCTTCTGTTAACCGACGGTACCAGAGCACCGCCTCGGCCCGCCGTCCCTCAATCTCGGCAAGCCTGCCCAGCGCCCATAGCGCATCGTCGGCCCAGCGTGAATCCCCGTGTTTTTCAATAACTTCCTTCAGTATCATTTTTTGCTCTGCCGGATCGGTATCATCGGAAAAGGCGGATCTGAAGAGTCGCCCCGCGGTGAGCTTTTGCCCGTGCTCCGGCTCCGAATCGGCAACCGTCTCCCGGCACACTCCGGGGGCCGAAAACAGCAGAACAGCAAAAACAAAGGTACAGAGTAAGAAAAAATTTTTTTTACTTTGCATGGGGAAAACTCGATAAAAAAGCGGTTTCTCCGGTAGTATAACACCGGACGGTATTAAATTCAACCTGATGCCGCTTATTTCATAGCCGCCGAACTTCCGCGCCGTCCATACTGTCCATAATGTCCATAGCGTCCACCGGCCAGGCGAAAAAAGCTCTGTTGAAATCAGTGAATTTTTTTGACCCGTGAATGTTATTGACAAACCAACGTGAAAAGTGTATAATGATGAAAGAAGATAGTGGAGCGATCTTTCACGAGGAGGTATGAGCCGTGCATATACACATGAAAAAGAGATTTTGGCGGGGAGCCGCAGTGGCTGCTGTTCTGGGGGCGTTTGGTTTTGTGCTGTCGGGTGCGCCGGTGGTTTACGGTGGTGAGGCCGACGGGGTGGATGCGGTCGAGGTCCTTCGGCAGCGAATTTCAGTCAATTTTGAGAATGCGGGCATGGAAGATGTGCTTGCACGTCTTGAATCTGAAAGCGGGCTGAAGTTCAGCTGGCAGGGCGAGCGGATGCCCGAAGGCCGCGTGAGCATGCGGCTACATAACGTCCGTATGGATCAGGCGCTTGACTTGATCTTCGACGGCGCCCAGGTAAGCTGGGAAGCCGGCGGCTCGGTGGTACGAGTTCAGTCGGCCGGCGGAGAGGCAGGTGCGGTCTTTGCCCGGTATCTGAGCGATCATCTGCCCAGAAGATTACGCGAAGATCTGACCAGTTCCGAACTCGACTACATCGACAATATCAGGGACCCCCGCGACCTGACCGACGCCGAGCTTCGCCGCATCAGGGAAATGGGTCTGGACCGGCGCGATATCGAAGACGCCTACTACGAACAGCGTGACAGCGATGGCCTTGACCGTGACCGTCGCAACGGCCTCACCACCGACCGTCGCGACACGCGCGACCGTATGATTGAGCGAAGGCCGTCTGCAACGCAGTATCAGAGGGCCGGCGACCTGGCGAGGCTGATAGAGGGCACCATAACGCCCGGACAATGGCGCGAGAGAGAAGACCCGGAGCGCCTGGAGGAGCCCGAGCCCGAGCCTGAGCTGGACCCGGAACTGGATGTGGAAGAGGAAGAAAACCACTGAAAACACAACTTCTTGTAAGTCCTCAATGAGCCACCAGCCTCACATGCGGGTGGCTCATTTCGCCTGTACGGGCGCTTAGGCGCCGTACATCGACAAAGAATTGTCGATGTACGAGCTTTAGTTTTTCAGATTGCTGTGGGTATGGGATTAAATTCAAAATTCAAAATTCCAAATATCAAATAAATCTCAAATCCAAAATTTCAAATTCAAAACATGCCGGATGCGGCAAAAATAACCGTAGGGGCAATCCCCCGTGATTGCCCTGGTGCGAATGGTCGTGATGTTGGGCAACCACAGGGGGTTGCCCCTACGGGAAATGCGTTGTTGTTGACGAATGCCATTCAACGTTTTGAATTTTGATATTATAATTTTGAATTTATTTGGAACTTGATATTTTGAATTTGTGATTTTCTCTGCCTCTACAGGGCGCGATTGTTATGCGTGCCTCATTTCCCGGGGTTTCACCCTGGGCTGGTATGTAACGCCTTTTCAAGGCGATAAGGGTTTACATTTAAATTCCGCCGCCGTAAATCTGCGCAATCAGCGTAATCTGCGGACCACCTTTGCCGTAGTCTTTCTCTGCGCTCTTTGCGCCTCTGCGGTAATTGCCGTCCCGATGTTGCGATATTAAGCGCCTATCCAACGTCCCGAGCCGCCCAGAGCATGCCCCGCTCGGCGATTATTCGGGCCTCCGGCACCTCAAAGTCGGCCGCAACATGCCCCAGAGAGGTGTAGAACACACGACCTTTTCCATACATCCGTTTCCAGACCGTCGGCATTTCGCATCCCGCTATCCAGTCTGCGTCCCCATGCTTTCCGCTGAAGGTCGTTGTCGCCAGCACTTTGTTGCTCGGGTCAACGTGCATGTAGTACTGCTCTGAACACATCTTGAAATCGTTCAGGTCGGCGGTTACAGGATCCTCGCGATCCTTTATGTTGACTTCATAATCAACTACTCCCCCGGGGTGGGCCACCCACTGGCCGCCGACCATAAACTGATAATCAACGCTTTTGCGGAACGAATCACCCATCCCGCCATGCCATCCGGCAATGCTGGTGCCTGATTTTACAGCTTCCAGAAGCCCCTGGCACTGCTCTTTTTCTATCTCGCCCATGGTCCAGACAGGAACTATAAGGTCAAGCTCCTTAAGCTTGTCCACATCGAGATAAGAGTTCAGATCGTCGGAAACCTCGACTTCATAGCCTTTTTTTTCGAGAAAGGGTGCAAAGATATCCACACATTTCTTCGGTTCGTGTCCGTCCCATCCGCCCCATACCATCAATGCTGATTTTGACATCTTGAAATTTTCTCCATCAAAACATGTAAAAGAGAAATATGCAGGCTAGTCGTTGCCGTTATACTAATTCTTTTTCAAGTTCCGTCTTGAAAAAGAATTAATCTACCGACTTAAAATATTTTTTTGGTGCTCCGCAAACTGGGCACTTATCCGGCGCCTCGCCTTCCACGGTATTGCCGCAGAACGAGCAGACGAATATGGCTTGTTCCGGCATCATATCGCCTTCCGAAAGAGCCCCGATCGCTTTATTGTAAAGCTTAAAATGTATTTCTTCCACCTGGTTGGCATAGTCGAAGGACCTTTCGGCCTTCTTATCGCCTTCCTTGCGAGCAGCTTCTATGAATCCGGGGTACATGTCCTTGAATTCCTCTGCTTCTCCGTCCGAAGCTGCACGCAGATTGCTGAGAGTGTCCGCAACTTCGTCGGTAACATCCAGGTGGTTTTGAGCGTGAATATGCTCGGCCTTGGCCGCAGCACGAAACAAACGCGCCACCTGCGGATGGCCCTCTTTATCGGCTTTTTTCGCAAAAGCCTGATACCTTTGACTGGCCTGGCTCTCTCCTGCAAATGCCTCCACGGCATTATCCTGCGTTTTTTTCATCAAGTTATCCCCTTTAAGTTAAAAAAAGAGGGCATCACAGATCCGCAATGCCCGGTCTCGTTTTACGATTACGATAACCATTATCTGATAATTTAATTCTCATGTCAAATTATGGTTGTCTATATTTTAAAACCGATTTCAGCCGCGCTCTCTAATTTTTCAAATCCACAACACAGCCCGAATTTCATATCGGCCTCCTTTTATAAAGACGAAATCTCAAAAGTCAACGCAATCAAACCTGCTCAGTCTTCCCGATTTTAATGCTCCTACCAGTTCTTCGTCTGTCTCGACCGCATTTTCCAATTTCACCCCTATCTTTCCTATTCTCGGGCAGTGGGGGTGGTGATCGCTCCCGGCCATGGCCACGCAATTCAGCAGTTCGGCAAGCTGCAGGCTTTTCTCCTGGGAAACCGTGTTGTGTAAATTGAAGCTCTTGACCTCTATCCCGTCGATATCCATCTCATAAACGTGCTCGGGAATTTTCCAGTCCGGATTTGGATCAGTCATATTAGACCGATAGGGGTGTGCAATCGACACAAAATTGCCGTCTTCGTGCGCAATCTTAACGAGATTCCGCGGCGTTGTTTCCCCGTCCAGTGGCCAGAACCTCAGGGGCCCGTATATAAGATAATGCAAGCCATCTAAACATCCCACCTCTATGCCTCTAAAAATCTTCAAACTGGCCTTGTTTTCTCGCAGGGCCTGAAATTCCTTTTCAGGCAGAAGTTTATTATGTTCTGTTAGTATAAAACCATCCAGACCCATTTCAACAGCCATGTCGACCATCTCATCGCAACTCATTACCGGATGCGGTTTTTCAATTATGCTATGTACATGAGTGTCTATCTTCATTATAACCTCGTGAGCTTTTTTGTAATGTTGCAGTGTGTAATCAGTGTGTCATCGTCTACCGAATGTATAATACAAGATATATGTAAGCCCAATCCCGATGGCGACTCTTCATCGTGCCAGACGAGGACTACGCCTCCTTCTTCGGGAATGAGTTCCGCCCAGGCCAGCATTACCTCCCAAACTCTATCTCTTACAGCCTTCGAGAGAAAGGGGGCCACATATGTGCCGGGAGCAAGTTTCAGCATACATGAAGCAAGAAAACCACCAAAACGATCCGGCAAATTTCGTGTTATGGCTATGGTCATTGACATAACCCCGAAGCCTCCAATATGGCTATGGTCATTGACATAACCCCGAAGCCTCCAATGAAAATATCCTCCCGGGTGCAGACAGGCGCCTCCACATAAAAGTTCGGGAAATCCCCAAAATGCCCAGCCGGTTTAACCCGCCTTCTGCGCGTTGCCGGGAAAGAACTCTGTCAATCCGTCGAACTCTGCTCGCCTCCATCACACAAAGCGTTTCGAAATCGGCGCCCGCATATCCTAGAACCCGAACATGTCTGCCGTTGTTGTCCTCAACGCAGAACGGTTTCGGCGCCGCAGCATCGCCGAAAAGCTCGTTCATGGTGCAGTGCACGATATAGTTATGATCGACCCTGTGCAGCGGCAGGCGTTCTAATCTGGGTTTATGCAGCAATAACCGAAGTCGCTATCGGGATCGGGATCGCTATCGGGATCGAATAAAAATAGTCTGGGGCTGGAAAAACTCGATGTATATCGGCTTGCTATCGATTATGCGGCATAGGCTTTTGAAGAAACCGGGAAAGCACAAAGAACGATCCC
>PWZK01000327.1 GCA_003567495.1 Candidatus Brocadiaceae bacterium | reverse complement strand
TTCAGCACGGCGACCTGGAAAGTGCTTGTCGATCCCGGCGAGGACCTTGCCGAACAGAAATCGCTCTGTCTGCTGGTTTTTCCTCCATCTCTGGTCTGGAACGGTGAAGAGGATGCCGATGAAATACGGCGAAAGGTTATGGATATAAACCGCAGATGTGGTAATCAAGACAGAAAATTCCGTAACACTCTGCTTTTCCTTGCTGCGACCAAACGGGGGGCATCCAGGCTTCGCACCGCTTACCGGGACCGGGCGACGGCTATAGCTCTGAAGAACGATTACGGCGATCAACTGGATGAAGAACAAAAGGCAGACCTGAAGAATCGACTTGAGAAGGCCCGCCATGACGTGCAGGAGAAACTGCCTGCCGCCTATACCGTGGCTTTGCGTGTTGAAGGAAGTGCGGTCAAGACGGTTACGCTGGACGATGCGGGCGAAGATTTCTCAAAGCATCTGAATCTCCTGTGGCGTGAACTGGTAGAGAACCACGAATGGATACTGAAGCGGGTGGGAGGAGTAACGCTTCGTGAATCCGGTTTAATACCGGAAGGAGACGGTGCGATAAGCGTCAAAGATGCGATAGAGACTTTTTTGCGATACACCGACAAGCATATGATAGCGGGTGCCAGAGCGGTCACTGAGGGGCTGGAACGCGCTTGTTCGGACGGCATAATAGGCATAGGGCGCGGCACAAGCTGCTCCAATCTGAAAGCAAAGTTTTGCAGGCAATCTGTTAGTCTTGCTCCGGACGATGATGGTGTGTGGATAATACCGCCTTTCGATCCGAAGAAAGAGGGAGCCGAAGAAACGGTTGCCGGGCAACAAACAGAACCGCCAGGAGCCGGGGAAGTTGCGGGACGGGCCAATGAGCAGTATACCGAAGGCTATTCCGGCAGTGAAAAACCATCTGAGGTAGTAGGATCTCCGGAAACATCACAAAAAGTCCATCGCATAAAGATCAAGGGTTCCGTTCCGATGGAGAATTGGAGTGACCTTTTCCGCGCTTTTGTTGCTCCTGCGGGCAGGTTGGATCTGAAAAAAGTGAAGCTGGGTGTTGACTTCGAACTGGAGACTAAAGAGGGAAAGGGCCTGAGTGAAGGCGAACAAACTTATCAGGCCATGAAAGAAGCAGCCAGGCAGCTTGGGTTGGATTTTGAGGGAGAGGAGTAGCTGAAAATATATGGGGCAGGAAGAAATCGCCGGTTATCCAAGTTGGGAGAATGTAAATAGTCAGCATATAAATAAAAGTTTTTTTTTCGGGTTAGGCTCATATCACCTGATCTGGTTGAAAATACAAATAAAACAGGGCAAATAAACAAAGTTTATAGTCGTATAGGAGCTACAAGATGAAAAAACCGTCACGTGAACTTGTGGAGGCGTTTTTCAAGTGGTTTCATGCTGATCCCCATTCAGAGAATGAGGATTATTATGTCGGTACTATAACTGCTGAAAATTTGAAGAAAATGCAACGGGCGGAATTTATTGATTTCTTCTCCCAGTTTGCAAAAGAGGGTGGAAAGGTGCAGACCGGAGGGGAACGGACGTCTTCCATGTTAAAGGACACGATGGAGAAAAAATATGATAAATTCCGATCATTCGTATTGGAGCCTTTCTCAGAAAATTTCCAGGTAACGGAATGGCTGGAAAATATCGAAAAATTTAAAGGTTTCGGGGCAGGCATAGCTACGATATATCTCCACAGGGTCGACAAAAAACGCTTTGCCATCGTTAATGAAAAAGCGAAAGAAGCCGTCCGTCTCTTTGCTGTTCAGGTGCCTTCAAATCTGCCGAAGGCTTATAAAGCAATAAGAAAAACCTGGGAGCAGTTTATCCAGTGGTATCCGGAATTCGACAATTTTTATCGTACAGATGCTCTGAGCCATTTTTTGATAGCTGTAGACCCAACCTGGAAGGATAAGATTAACAACAATGTTTATGAGTTTCCCTGTTTAAAATCCTTCTTCGAATTGTTTGCGGAAACACTTAATTTACCCATAAGCAATATAGCGCAATGGTTTTCGGATCACGATTGGAATGAATTTGGCCACAGAGAGGAAAGTCTTGAGGAATTACAAGATGTTTTGAAAAAAAGACCAGTTGATGTCGATACTTTGTCGAAAATCATCCAAAAAGGCTATCTGGTGGGTGGTTTTGCCGGCACCCACGCCAAGGTAAAGAACTTTTTTGAGCAACAGGATGCCGGAGAGATTGTAGAGTCTCTCATCGCTCCTAAAAACGGAAAGCCAACACCCGCACAAATTGATAAATTTATCGAGACCGCGACAGCGACAGCGTTTAGAACTCCTGAGGGAAAGCCTGCTAAATCGGAAGCGGCCCTCCTGGCTAGCGTGTTGCTGGCTGCTGCCTATCCGGACAACTTTGTTGATTTCAGGCAGGGTAGATGGAACTGGGCCAGTGATGTGTTTGACTTGCCCGGCTACCCTACTAAAGGAACTTATGGCGAAAAGATAACATGGGCGGGACAAACGGCAAAAAAGATTTCAAAATCCTCGTTTTTTCAAAGACTTTTTTCTGACTGGGAAATGGAACCGTTGTGGATCATTGGGGCACTTGTCTACCTCTCCAATAAGGACGAACAGCTGAAGGAATGTGCTGAAAAGATCCAAAAAAGATTTAATGGCGAAACCAAATTTGATTTTGCCTACCCTTTCGATAATTTGTTCTTCTCGCTGAAGGAAGTAAAGGAGGCTTTTGGGCTGCTTCGCAGAGGCATGGAGCTGCTCGGACTTGGCCCGGATGATGAAGAGGATAGGCGTATATCATGTACTCTGCAGGAGAGGGGCAGAAAGTGTATTCTGCGCGTCAACTACTGTTCTTGGGCGGTAATGGCCGTTATCCGCGATTCGAACGATAAGCTGCTCTTTGAGTTCGCCTGCCGCGATGATTTGGTGCCAGAAGAAAACTTGCGTGAGCTTCAGGAGGGATTTGCAGCAACCATAGAAGACCATGTATATCATCTTGCACATATCCCGTTCGAAACCGTAGAAAACTATCAGAGCGCTTTCGAACTGTCTCTTCAGGCTATAAAGAAACACTTTGCCCGTCACAAAGCAACGCCCTGGCGTCAATTTCATCGACCGGAGTTGTTTCACGCTTTTTTTGACAAACAAGCTCGACGTAATCTTCTTGAAAAAGGTGTACCGGTTAAACCTATTTTGGATATGTCTGTTCCGGAGTTAGAGGAAAATGGTTTTGCCTTTGATATCGCCAGAGATGCTGGCGGGTTATATTTCCCAGAAAAAATTAGGGCAGCTGTGAACTCCCAGATAAACGCAGCCCTCAAAACTGGCAAGCATATCATCCTGATCGGACCGCCTGGCACCGGGAAATCAAAGCTGGCAAAACAGATTTGCCTGAAATACCTGGGTGATAGGCCAGATAAGTTCATCTTCACTACAGCCACTTCCGACTGGACAACTTACGATACCATCGGCGGTCTTGCACCGGATTCGAAGGTGGGAGGAGAACAGCTTGCTTTCAAACAGGGGGTGTTCCTTGATTGTTTCAAAAATGAAGACAGCTTAACCCCAACCAATCGGTGGCTAATTATTGACGAAATTAATCGGGCCGATATCGACAAAGCCTTTGGAGCGCTTTTTTCTGTGCTTGCCGGAGATCGGATCACTCTGCCCTACAAAATAGAAATGGAAAGGATTAGGGTAAGGCCACAAGGTGAGGACGAGGATTTCGACACTATCTCTCCTCACGAGTATGTGATGCCCAAAGATTGGCGCATAGTAGCCACG
>PWZK01000291.1 GCA_003567495.1 Candidatus Brocadiaceae bacterium | reverse complement strand
TTACCGTCCGAAAGCAGCGTGTGAGAATAACGTTTGCCGAAAAACAATTCCTGCCACTGCCGAACCATGCCGAGGTAACCATTGTTGAGCAGCGCGATTTTAACCGGCAGCTTCTCCACAACCGCCGTGCTCAGCTCCTGTATATTCATCTGCAGCGATCCATCACCGGCGACCACAAAAACATCCTTGTCCGGACACGCTATCTGTGCACCAATGCCGGCGGGCAGTCCAAACCCCATGGTTCCCAGCCCGCCGGAGCTGAGAAAGGTTCGGGGACGGGTATAAGTATAGAACTGGGCAGCCCACATCTGACACTGCCCCACATCGGTAGCGACAATGGCCTCGCCCCCGGTAACTTCGTGAATCTGCTCCATGACGTACTGCGGTTTGACATGCTCGCTCTCGCGATCATAAGAAAGGGGGAAACGTTCCTTCCACTCACTTATTTTATCCATCCAGGGCTTTCTTTCCCTTGATTTCACGTGCTTCGTAAACTCTCTTAAAACCGTCCGGGCGTCGCCAACTACGGGGATATCCACAGCCACGCTCTTGCCGATAGAAGCCGGGGCTATATCGACATGCACAACAGAGGCGTTACTTGCAAAAGCCTCAAGCTTGCCCGTCACCCGATCGTCAAAACGGGCCCCCACCGCTATGAGCATATCGCAGTCCTGAACCGCATAATTTGCATACATCGTGCCGTGCATACCGAGCATTCGAAGCGAAAGCGGATCGTTTTCGGGAAAAGCCCCCAGTCCCATAAGAGTGGTGGTTACGGGGATATTGGCCTTGCGTGCGAATTTGGTCAGTTCTTCCGACGCATTACTCGTTATAGTCCCGCCCCCCGAGTAGAGGACCGGCTTCTCCGAAGCGTTTATAGCATCTATGGCTTTCTTGATCTGCCCGGGGTGCACGTCGCAGCCGGGCCGATAGCCGGGGAGATTTTTTTCCCTGTCAACTTCTCCGTTGAACTCGGAAGTAGAGACATCAACCGGCAGATCGATCAGAACCGGCCCAGGGCTGCCTGTCGAGGCGATAAAAAGCGATTCGCTGATTATGCGAGCCAGGTCACGCACATCCTTCACCAGGTAATTGTGCTTTGTTACGGGCCGGGAAATACCCGTCATGTCGGCCTCCTGAAACGCATCATTTCCGATCAGATGGCTCTTTACCTGTCCGGTAATAGCCAGCATCGGCACACTGTCCATAAAAGCGGTTGCAAGTGCCGTAACGAGGTTTGTAGCCCCCGGGCCGCTGGTGCTGAGACATACGCCCGGTTTGCCGCATGCACGCGCATAGCCGTCGGCCATATGTCCCGCGCCCTGCTCGTGCCGGACCGAAACGGTCCTCATGTCGCTGTCATAAAGCACGTCAAAGACAGGTATAACGGAGCCGCCCTGAAGCCCGAATATAGTATCAACACCCTCTTCTTTAAGCGTATCTATAAGAATTTCTGCGCCTTTCCTGGCCATAATTGCTACCTTTTTATTTGTTTTTGATCAGAATATACCTTCACCAAAACCGCCCGATCCGGCGCGTCTGTCCGAATCGTCCCGGGAGGATTCGGCATCACTATCCTCAGCCGGGGCACTTTCTCCGTCGCCGCCGTCTCCGTCCTCCGAAACAGCGTCTTCGCCGCCTGTGGAACTTTCCGTATCTTTTTCGCGGCCTTCGGAAGATTCAGCTTCATCGCCATCTTCAAGATCGTCTTCCTGCTTACCATTGCCACATGTCTCCCCCGCGTCCCGATCATCTTGCTCCTCTTCACCTTTCGGCGAGGCATCGGTGGCGGGTCCTTCGCCGTCTGCTTCCACATCGCCGCACTGAGCCGCGTAAGCGTCCAGAACCGATTCCATTATCCCGTCGCGGCATGCAGAGACGATAGGATGAGCCACGTCAACGTGGCATTTGCCTTTTTCCAGAGCGCGCCCCTTATCCAGCTTCGAACCGCAGTCGTTGCAAAATGCAGCACGAAGATGGTTTTTCCCCCCGCAAGAAGGACACTTATCGGTGAGCTTACGGCTCGGCATGGCTACGAAGAGTCCTTGACGCCCTTCTATTATTCTCAGATCGTGAACAACGAACTCGTCATCGATGGTAATGCTGCAAAACGCCCTGAGCCTGTCCGAACGCCGCCCTAAAGGTTTCACTCTGATTTCTGTAATATTCAAAGCTGTTTCTCCGAAAAAAACTATCATACAGACTGAACCGCATAAGCAGACACACCTTCATTTTCCGCCACATATGAAGCGGCCCGTGCCGCACTGATTCGATCCGGATAGACACCGAACCAGGCCGAACCGCTGCCGGAAAGGCTGTAGCCAAGACAACCTGAAGCCTGAAAGGCCTCCTTTAATTTCCCCCCAAACACCCTGAGCTCGGGACATACGGCAGACGCCGGTTCCGAAAGTTCATTAAAAAGACTCGCTCCAAGCATAGACGAATCATTCTGCTCAATACTGCTTATGACCCGGTCAATGTTACCAAGCTCAGACTCTTTTGTCAAGGAATCGACCCTGCTGTAAACCATGGAGGTCGACACTTCGACGGGGGGTATGGCAATTACAAAATACATTTTCCCCCCGGAATGTATTGGTCTCACCTGTTCGCCGCGCCCGCCGCAGACCGAAGCGCCGGAGCGAATAAAAAACGGCACATCACTTCCCAGTTCTGCAGCAATCCGCTGAAGTTCCTCCCCCCCGATTTTCAGTCCCCACAGCCGGGACCCTTCTTTCAGCGCAGTAGCTGCGTCGCTGCTGCCGCCACCGAGCCCGGAGCCCGGGGGGATGTTTTTCTTCAGCCGGATGCGGACTCCGCCCCGGGTTTCAAAACGCCTCTGCAAAAGGCGCGTCGCCTTTACTACAAGGTTTTCCTCCACCGGCGGCAGCCCCTGACCCTCGGCAACAAGTTCGACTTCACCCCCCCGTGCATTTTCGAAATACAACTCATCGCAGAGCCCTACAGCCAGCATCACCGTTTCTATCTCATGGTAGCCGTCATCCCTTTTTCCGTTTACTGCAAGGAAAAGGTTTAACTTGGCGAAAGCAAGAGATTTTTTACTATATTTTATTTGAGTCCGTTGCAAAATGCCCTCACAGGGAGAAATTGATTTGTCCTTTCTTTTCCAGTTTCTTCGTGTTATTCGTTTTTCTTCACCAGAACCCTGCGCACCCTTCTTTCATCGGCTTCAAGAACTTCCAGTATAACCCCTTCATACTCCATACGAGCCCCTTTTTCGGGAACGATTGCAAATCGGGACAGCAGGAACCCGCCGATAGTATCGTAATCCTCATCCTCGGGCAAATTGACGTGCAAAAGCTCGTTAACTTCGTCCACATGAAGCCCTGCATCGATATCCAGCGCACCGCCTCCGAGAGTTCTTATACGATCCTCTATTTTTTCCGCTTCAAAGCCCTCCTCCAACTCTCCGACTATCTGCTCCATGATATCTTCCATGGTAACCAGACCGCTCACCCCGCCATATTCATCAAGTATGATGGCAATTTGTAAATGGCGTTTTTTAAAATCCCGCAGCAAGCTGACAGCACGTTTGGTTTCTGGAACGAAGTAAGGCTTTTCCATCAGATCCCTGACATCCAGAGAACCTGCACCCGGGTCTTCGCTCAACACCGGTATCAAATCCTTCACATGAAGGACGCCTGTAATTTTATCACGAACGTCTTCAAAAACGGGGATCCTGGTGTGGTGGAACAAAGCAAGACGGTTCAGCAAGGGACCCCTGGCGCCGGAATCCACACACTCCATCTCGGTACGCGGG
>PWZK01000073.1 GCA_003567495.1 Candidatus Brocadiaceae bacterium | reverse complement strand
GTGCCGCTGGAGGCTTGCCCGAAGGGCAAAGCGCCGTTTGTAAAAGTGGACATACACTCTGCAAATTTGTAAAGGTGCAAATAAATCACTATCGTGATGAACAAGAGCCTTTTATCCTGATCTATGTCGTTGCTTTGTGAGAAATGCAGGTTAAGGCGTTTTCCCCCATAACCCCTGATATTATATTTTCCGGCAGTGCAAGCGCCCTGAAAAGCCGCTGGTAATCCCGTTCGACAAAAGGTATGTCTCTGTTTTCCGATGCGGTGCCGAACACTATTTGTTCCCACCTGCTACTCTGACGGGAGTCGCCCCATTTGCTGTCGCTTTCCACGCCCAGCAGGCATTTGAAAAAGTGAGCGCCTCTTTCTCTGAGATGAAGTTTGGATAGATCGAAAAAAATGTTTTCATGCACCTCCAGCAACGCGGCAGCCTCCTCAAACCACGGGGCGCCCAGTCCGGTGCCTATTATATTCAGCCGGGGCAACTCTCTTGCAATTACGTCCAGGTGGATGGGGCGGGCCAGGTCGGGCCGAAATTTTTCGGCCCTGTCAAGGTCGGTTACCGGAAATATGCCGGTATGGAACATTACCGGCAATGATAAAACCTCGGCCGCCCGAAGCGCCGGCATGAATTCATCCGAGTCAAAAGGCACCGAAGGCGCGCCTGCTTTAATCCCGATGAATCCGTCTCTGTGCAGACTTTCTACGTCGGCCGGGCCGACCTCACCAGGACGTATGAATGCGAAAGGCACAAAGAGGTCGGGATAAGCACCGGCCACTTCAATGACGGTTTCATTCGAAGCAAGGCCGTATCGCGGCTCGCCACCGCCGATGCAGAGTTTTTTAAAACCGAGGTTGTGTGCGGTCTCGGCCAGCATGGCTGCATAATCAGGCTTTTCGTAAAGATGTGTGTGTAAATCAACTATCAATTTTTTCACCTGTCCCGGCTAATTTTTTTTTGCATATCCGCTTGCCAGTTTGTCTGCTTTTTTATTATATTCACGGTCAATATGATTGACGGCCCAATTTTCAAAATCACGGAGCAGAGATGCCGCTTTTTCGAAAAGCGGTTTAAGCGATGCACTTTTCACCCGGTATATTCCAACGAGCTGCCTTTCCATCAACTGGCTGTCGGTTCGCACTTCGACCTTCTTTACGCCCATCTCCAGCGCCTTCTCCAGCCCCCGGATAAGGGCGGTGTATTCGGCCGCATTGTTTGTAGATTTGCCAATATGCTCCCCCCACGCGGCCAGCTCTGAGCCCGAAGTGTTTTCTATGACTATGCCGATCCCTGATGGCCCGGGGTTCCCGCTCGAAGCTCCGTCACAATACAGAACGGCGGTTTCGGGAGCGGAGTGGCTCGCTTTCCCGTCTCCTGCCATATTGGTTTTCACCGTTTTTTCTCCTGCCGGAGCATTCAATTCTTTAAAGAGCAAATCCACATCATCCCTTTTGACCTCGGGCATCAGCTCGTAGAGTGTCGCCCAGTCGATAGCCTTGTAGATATTTTTCAGTAGTTCGGTGTTCAAAACAAATCCGCGTAATTTATGTCCTGAGTGACCCGGCGAATTTCTGCTATTGTCGTTACGCCGGCCATTACTTTTTTTATCCCGTCATGGCGAAGGCTGGTCATGCCGAGTTTTTCAGCGGCTTTTCGTATGCTGCCTGCGTCGTTGCGTTTGGTAATCATCTCGCGTATTGTATCATCAACGAAAAGAATTTCGTATATACCTACCCGTCCACGGTATCCGGTGTTCATACAGGTGCTGCAGCCTCGTCCGCGAAAGAGTTCTTTTTCCATCCGGTCGGGCGACAATCCGATCGATTTTATGTCTTCGGCTGATGGAACGTATTTTTCGCGGCAGCCGGGGCAGATACGTCGCACAAGCCTCTGGGCCAGCACCGAGGTGCGGGCGGAAGCCAGCAGGTAGGGTTCCACCTGCAGATCAAGCAGCCTGCTCACCGCACCCGCTGAGTCGTTGGTATGGAGAGTGCTGAGAACCAGATGGCCGGTCTGTGCGGCTTCCACGGCCACCCGCGCCGTCTCGCGGTCACGAATCTCGCCGACCATAATCACGTCCGGATCCTGTCGCAGGATCGACCGCATACCGTCGGCGAAACCCATCCCTTTACGTTTGCTGATGGGAAGCTGTGCAATTCCGGGGAGATGGTATTCCACGGGGTCTTCCACGGTCATAACATTGCGTTCGCCCCGGTTTATATGCAGCAGAGCGGCATAGAGCGTGGTGGTTTTCCCGGAACCGGTCGGCCCCGTGCAGAAAAACATTCCGTGTGGCTGCGCGACTATGCTTTGCATATGGGCGAGCATATCATCGTCCATGCCGAGGCTTTTGAGGTTTAAAAGCTCATTTTCCTGATCCAGAATTCGAATTACCGCACGTTCGCCAAGCTTTGAGGGCACGGTCGATACTCGCAGATCCACCATTTTGCCGTTAATTACCACACTTGTACCACCGTCCTGGGGTTTGTGTCTCTCTGCGATATCCATGCCCGCCATTACCTTAATCCGCGATACGATGCGCTCGATTGCATGGGTGGGATATGTAACGGCCGTATGTAAAATACCATCCACCCTGAACCGAACCACGGTGCCTGCGCGCGAGGGTTCTATATGCACGTCGCTGGCACGATAACCATAGGCCTTCTCCAGCACGCGGTCAACCAGTTCCGTAATATTAGCAAAATCGTCTGTTTCGGGGTCTTCGAACACAGGCTGCGTTTTCTTCAGGAAAAAAAACAGAACCGCGCACACTGCAACTAAAAATATTGCCAGAGGAACGACAGCCTTCCCTCTGGTTCCCGTATAAGGAGCGAAAAAATCAATAAAACCGGCGGCGGCATGTGCGATTTGGGTCAGCGCAAGCAGAGCGACGCCTGCCATCATGGTTTTGCGTGCAAAAAAATTGCCGGCTAACACTCCGGCCAGCCCGCCCGCGGTCATAAGCATTGCCGCAAAAACGATAACGACTCGAAAGAGAACCCCTGTGAGACCAAACGGCTCGAGCGCTTCGGAGAACTCGCCGGCAGATTCGTAGAAGTGGGGTGCAAAAAGTGTTTGCAGATGCTGAAAAACCTCCAGGTTAAGTATCATAACCGGAAAACCGACCAGTGCCACTACTCCGCAGAAAGCGCGAATAGAGGAGATGTTGGTTACCTCCGGGCGATCAGGCTGCAGCTCGTCTCCGATATCCAGCACTTTTGATAGTTTGTCTCCGGACATATTACCGGGCGATTCCGAAGATTTAGATCTTTCGGCGCCTTCTCCGGCGTTAGCGGCGGGAGCTGCAGCGTTGATGGGACTTTTCCTCCCGGTCCGTTTCGGCACAAAAATGGGGGATTTACAGGCGGGACACGCACCCCCTTTACCCGCGGCCCTCCCATTTACTTTCAGACTTTTGCCGCATTCTGAGCATTTAAATTTTATCATCTTTTCGCTATAGCCCGTCTTCTTTTTTCTTTGCCATCCTTCGATCCGAAGCCCGGCTCTGAGTATTCTAACGCGTTCAGTTTCCTTTGTCAATAAAATCACCTGGCGAGCAAAGCGGTAAAAGAGCCGGTGGGCAGCAAACCGACTGAACTTTTCTGAGCTCCGGAAAACTTGCGAGCGCAGGTATGACCTCCCGGGATTACGTGCCGGCTGCTAATGGTGGCGCTTCCGGTAATAGCTTGTCCGAACGCCGAGGGTACGATATAATCCGGTAAAAGTCGGGTTGGTTGATTCTCCGCGGGAATGGGATTGGGCGGAGTGTCTTTTTGATGTCTG
>PWZK01000017.1 GCA_003567495.1 Candidatus Brocadiaceae bacterium | reverse complement strand
CATAACGGCTTTTACGCCGGCATCCGCCGCCACCTCGAGCGCGTCGGGAAACGGGAAAAAGGCGTCGCTTGCCAGCACGGCCCCATCTGCCCTTTCGCCGGCTTTCCTTACCGCCGCCACTGCGGCATCAACTCTGCTCATCTGACCGGCGCCCGTGCCCACCAGCATGCCGTCTTTAGCTATTACAATCGCGTTTGACTTAACATGCTTACAACACATCCAGGCAAACCTCAGGTCTTCCATCTGCTGCGGGGAAGGCTCATTCTGCGTGGGCACATTCATCTGCATCTCTTCGATACGCAGTAAATCCCTTTCCTGAAGCAACATGCCCCCCACAACGCGCCGCATATCCTTTGCAGTCCTGTCCAAAGCACCCCTCTTCAGCTCGCCGCAATCGAGTATGCGAGTCCGTTTGGCCCAGCCGACACCACCGAGCAGGTGATCCACGGCCTCCTGTTCAACGCCAGGCGCGATGATGGCCTCGACAAAATACGGCAGGTTTTTGCCGTCTCTCTTCACGCGGAAATCGGCGATCAGTTCCGCGACCTCCTTCGTAAACGCTCGGTTCAGTGAAACTATACATCCGAATGCGCTCAGCGGATCACCGCGGTATGCATTTCGATATGCCTCGACAATATCTTCGCCCACACCCGCGCCGCAAGGATTGGTATGCTTGATGCATACGGCTGCCGGTTTTTCAAACTCCTTAACCAGCTCCAGCGCCGCGTTAATATCGAGAATGTTGTTAAAAGAAAGCGCCGGCCCGGCAATCTGCGTCGCATTCCCAACACATGGCTCGCTGACATTACCCTCGGCATAAAAAGCGGCCTTCTGATGCGGGTTTTCACCGTATTTTAAGTCCTGTTTTTTGCTCAGATCAAGAGTTACCGTATCTTCGAAATCCGCCCCTTCTCCACGGCCCGTGCCGCCAAGATACCCGGCTATGGCACTATCATAATGTGCGGTATGACGAAAAGCCTCTACGGCCAGCTCATACAGGGTATCGTCGCTCAGGGCGGATCCGCCCGTCTCCAGCTCTTCGGCAACACTTCCGTAACGTTCCGGACTCGTGAGTACCGCCACACCGGTATAGTTTTTCGCAGCCGACCTTATCATTGTCGGGCCGCCGATATCGATGTTCTCGACGGCTTCGGCCAGTTCCACATCGGGCCTGGCAACGGTCTGCTCGAAAGGATACAGGTTAACCACTACCATATCGATTGGTTTTATGCCGTGATGCTCCATCTGCCGGCTGTGATCCTCATTGCCGCGAACCGCAAGCAGTCCGCCGTGTATTTTTGGATGCAGTGATTTGACCCTGCCGCCGAGTATTTCCGGAAAACCGGTATAAGAAGACACATCGGTGACTTCTATACCGTTTTCTCTCAGAAGTGCGGCGGTTCCACCGGTGGAAAGTATGCTTATCCCCAGATTGTCGAGCCGACGTGCAAATGCGGCAATCCCTGTTTTGTCGGAAACGCTTATCAAGGCGGTTTTTATTTCGGCCATAAAAAGACGTCCTCCATATCGATTAATCGACTTATTACCCGTAAAATTCGTAGTAAATATTCATCT
Organism: Candidatus Brocadiaceae bacterium; assembly: GCA_003567495.1. Taxonomy (GTDB): domain Bacteria; phylum Planctomycetota; class Brocadiia; order SM23-32; family SM23-32; genus PUMZ01. The sequence continues at coordinate 2,217 of PWZK01000017.1, read as the reverse complement.
GTGGTTCTTCTGTGGTTTTTCTTCCTTTCAGCCACGATACGCCTGCCTGCTGCCTGCCTGGCGGCAGACAGGCAGGCAGGTGATTCACTGAGGACTTACTCTCAAACCAATCTGTAGGGGCGAAAGATTTTTCGCCCCTACGAGTATATGCGCAAACAACGTGGAGATTCTACAGTATTATCACAACTTTTGCAAAAGACCCATTGACGCAGCACCTGTTTTTTCTTATAATCTTCATCTATGAACCTTCAAAAACAACTGAAAGACCTGTCCCGCAATCTTTACTGGACCTGGCAGCCGGAAATGATCGATATATTCCGGGACCTTGATCCCGTACTCTGGCGCGAGACCAACCATAACCCGATAGAATTTTTATCGCGCATCTCCACCGAAGAACTGCAGAGAAAGGCAGACGACCTTGCCCTCAGCGCACGTATAAACTATGCGTTTCATAATCTGAAACACTACCTGCGCGATGATGCAACGTGGGGCAACCTGCATGCCGCCCCGCTGCACGCACGTCCGGTTGCGTATTTTTCTGCGGAATTCGGCCTGCACGAGTCGCTGCCGCTTTATTCCGGCGGGCTTGGCGTGCTGGCAGGCGACCATCTGAAAAGTGCTTCCGATCTCGGCGTGCCGATAATAGGAGTGGGGCTTTTTTACGCTCATGGCTATTTCAGCCAGAAGTTGTCCGAAAACGGCTGGCAGACCGAAAGCTATTACACCTCCGAACTGAAAAATCTCCCTATAGAAAAAGCTGTCCAAAACGATGGCAGCCCGATTGTGGTGGAAGTAGAGACAGCAAACGAAACGATTAAAGCTCATGTATGGAACGCAAACGTCGGGCGCAACAGATTGCTGCTTCTTGACTCCGATGTAACGTCAAATTCCGGACATGACCGAAAACTCACATCGACACTATACGGAGGGGACGACAGCACAAGGATACGCCAGGAGCTCCTGCTCGGCGTCGGGGGGCTGCGCGCGCTCCACAAAATGAACATAAACCCCGGAGTACTTCACCTGAACGAAGGTCACAGCGCATTTGCCATACTCGAAAGCGCCAGGGTCCTGATGGAAAAAGAATCGCGTTCCTTCGAAGAAATAAAAGAAAAACTCGCGCGTAAAGTGATCTTTACAACACATACGCCGGTCGAAAGCGGCCATGATCGTTTCGAGCCCGGCCTGGCCGCAGATGCACTGGAACCGATGCGGGAGACGCTCGGGCTGACGCGCCGGCGGATACTTTCTTTCGGTCGCATAAACCCGGAAGATAACCTCGAACATTTTTGCATGACCGTGCTGGGGCTGAAACTGTCCAGAAACGCGAATGCCGTTTCAGCCCTTCACGCCCGAACAACGGAAAAAATGTGGCGTGAGCTCTGGCCGCATACGCCACAACATAAAAGACCAATGAACCACATAACAAACGGCATCCACGTCCCTTCGTGGCTGGCCGTGCCGATGGCACACCTCTATACCCGCCATCTCGGCCGCGACTGGCAGAAAAAAACGTGTGAGCCGGACACGTGGAAAAACCTTGATAGACTGAACGATAATGAGTTCTGGGAGCATCTGCAGATACTCAAGGCGCAGCTTATCAGGTTCGTGCACCGCAGCCTTTGCGCCTCATGCGCCGAAGGCGGACATGAGAGGCTCCTGGTAGAACACGATAAAATCAAGCTTACCCCCTACCCCCTGACTATCGGGTTCTCCAGACGCTTTTCGGAATATAAAAGAGCTTTTCTTATACTCAGCGACCTCGACCGCCTGGACCGGATAATGAACAACCCCGAACATCCGGTGCAGATAATTTTTTCCGGCAAGGCGCATCCGGCGGACAATAAAGGAAAAGAGCTGCTGCAGAAGGTGGTAAAAGTCAGCAGAGATCCCCGGTTCGTGGGTAAACTCGTTTTCATTGAAGATTACGACATAAACGTGGCAAGACACCTTGTCCAGGGCGTGGATCTGTGGCTGAACACCCCCAGGCGCCCGCTTGAGGCCTGCGGCACCAGCGGGCAAAAAGTGACGCTCAACGGCGGTCTTAACTTCTCCACCCTCGACGGGTGGTGGCCGGAAGCCTTCGACGGCAAAAACGGATTCTCCATAGGAAACGGAACGGAACATTCAGACCCGGCCCGACAGGACGAATCGGATACAGAATCTCTGTACGACACGCTCGAGGGCACTGTCATACCACAGTTTTACGACAGGGAT
>PWZK01000330.1 GCA_003567495.1 Candidatus Brocadiaceae bacterium | reverse complement strand
GGTGTGATATGGAGATGATACGTAAAAACACAATCGGCACCACCTGAAATGAAAAAAATAATAAGTGAAAAGGGCTCTGGTCGCAAAATAAAAGGCAGAAGAGGGGGTTTGGCAAAATCAAAAGGCTGGTAAAGGGGGGGGGCGTCAGTTAACGGCAACGACATAAACGGCAACCGATATAAAAATGTAAATCCGTTGCCGTCGCCGTAGCCGTTAATTCCTCATTCCTAATTCTTATGCCAACAACACTTATAGCTTCTCAACTAAATCTTTTTGCCCTGTCTGCCGCCAGGCAGACAAAAAAACAAGATGTTTATAAATAAGATACTAATCCCTCATTCCAGATTCCGGTGGGCTGCCGCCACGAAGTTAAAACTTGATGTTACTTCGATTCCAACGTATAATTTACCATGGAATAGGGAGGACCTCAGATTGTGACAAAGCTGAGCGACCCATTGCAGCCATGATATACTCTTCGTCCGTGTTACTTTCCAGAAAAAGAGAGAAGCAGCGATGAATAAAAAGGCACTCGAAAATTTAAAAAAGGCCTTGACGCCAAACAAAAATATAGTATTTGCCTATCTGTTTGGAAGTCAGGCCATTAATAAGCAAACTGCCCTGAGTGATGTCGATGTTGCCGTGTATCTTCGTAATAATGTCCACCTGGAAGATGAAAAATTAAGCCTCCTTGATTCTTTGTCAGCACAACTTAAAACGGAAGATATAGATCTGGTCATCCTCAATACCGCACCGATCTCACTTGCCGCACGCGTCCTCAAATCAAGAGTCGTAGTCATCGACCGCATCCCACTGATAAGACATAAATACGAGTCGCTCGTTATGAGAGAATCGTTCGATTTCTATGCCATGGAGTCAGCTATTCTTAATCGGAGATATGATGTTGGTTGACAAGCCCCTTATTCTAAGAAAACTGGCGAAACTCGAAGAATGTCACCAGCAGATCCGGGAGTATTCGGAAATAACAGCCGAAGATTACGCGGAGGATTGGAAAACTCAGCGTATTGTCGAACGGACACTCCAGATAATGATAGAATTATGTCTGGATATTGCCGGGCATATTATCTCAGATAAAAAACTCCGTATTCCGGATAACTATGCCGATACTTTCAGATGCATCGGAGAGGCAGGCCTGATTGAACCTGGCATTGTGGAAATAATGGTGAAAATGACACAGTTCCGAAACGTGATCGTGCATCAGTATGAACGAATAAACTCCGGGATAGTTGTTAGTATCCTTCAAAAACATCTGGAGGATTTTCTGAAATTTAAAAATTCAGTAGTGGCCCTGATTGAAAACGACAAAATGGGGGCTCGGTTCTGAGTTCTGGGGGTGCAGCCGAAAAGTTTGTTTTTCTCAGAACGGAACGTTCTACCGCGCCCCTTCAGGGCACAGAATGCGTCGAGATTCATAACCTCGGGTTAATACCCGAGGCTACTGGATCCTCTGCCAGGTTACCAACAATCCATTAAAAAAAGATCGACTAAAAAATGAGGTGAGGAGAAAAAAATACATTTCGTCGGAAATACCATGATCGATGCGCTGCATAAAATAGGCCGCAACCATGCCGTGGTGTGGCCCGCACACCCCAGAACTATCGAACGGATAAAAGAATTCGGGTTGAACGTAGAGAGCAAAAACGTGCGGATGATCGATCCTGTGGGATACCTCGATTTTCTGTGCCTGCAGGATAATGCCGCAGCCGTTGTAACCGACTCCGGTGGTATACAGGAAGAAACCACGTTTCTGGGCGTGCCGTGCTTCACGGTCAGACCGAATACCGAACGGCCGGTGACTTTATCCCAGGGCACCAACCAGCTTTTCGATAACAATCCGGATGCGCTCGCCGATGCAGTGTGCGAGGCCGCCCAAAACGGAAAAGCCGCCGACCAAACGCCGCAATACTGGGACGGGAAGGCCGCAGGACGTATCGCCGATGTTCTGGGGGAAAGTGAGCTGGATTAAGCTGTTGAGTTACGGCAGAGGGCTTAGGGCGGAGGGCGTAGGGCAGAGGGCTTAGGCTAACGGCAAAGATAACAAAAAACGGCTAACCGAGGTCTTGTCCATCCGGTCCATCCTGTCCATGCCGTCCATGAAAAATCGCTGTTTAACAGCGGTCCGTTCTGAGGCCGCGCTTCTGAATTTGATTTCCCTCCCCGTTTTGGGTATCATTCTACCATATCCGCCAGGTGCTTATGCGCCAACTCTCACCAATAAATTGTCGATGGTTCGAAATTTAAAGTCTTTTGCCGTATGCCTTTTTTGTCTTTTGCCGTTTTATTAATTATTTTCAAGCTCCGTCTTGAAAATAATTAGCTTATCTATTTACCGGTCATTAGAAATGCCAAGCCCCATACTACCAGAAAATTATATTCCCGGAGCCGTCTTCCTCGGAGCCGTTGCGCTCGCCGTCGTCCTCGTGCCATTGTCAGGACTTTTCGCCCGGGCGCTCGGCGCACTGGATACCCCCGATGAAAGAAAAGTTCACAAAAAAACCGTTTCGCGCCTGGGTGGGCTGGGCATGGCACTGTCGCTGGTCGCCGTTCTTGTTCTCGCGCTCGGCGTGCAGGACCGGACAGTCAGAGCCTTCTTGTTGGGTGCAGGATTCGTTGTCTTTACCGGACTCATGGACGATACCCGCGGGCTGTCACACCGCATGAAGTTCCTGGGTGAAATTCTTGCCGCGCTCGCTTTCCTGGTAACCGGCGGGTTCTACCTGCAATCATTCGGGAATCTGCTGGGCTTCGGCGAAATTACTACGGGGCCGCCATGGCTGGGGATTATTATAACTGTTTTCTGCATGGTAGGGGTTATGAACGCCATAAACCTATCAGACGGACTCGACGGGCTGGCCGCCGGATTGTGCTTTATCGCCGCGCTGTTTATGGCAGTCCTGAGCTACGAAAGCCAGGCCGGCGTCTGGATGGTTATCTCACTGGCATTGCTCGGCGCGCTGCTGGGATTCCTCAGGTATAACCACTACCCGGCCAACCTGTTCATGGGCGATAGCGGCAGCCTGCTCCTGGGCTATTCAATGGCCGCTGTGGCAGTGGGACTCGCGCAAAGAGGGGCCGCGTACCAGCCCGTAGAACCGGTTGTGCTCGGCACCCTGCTTGCACTGCCTATCCTGGATACGCTCCGGGTGATGATTACCCGGAAACTGGCCGGGCGACACCCCTTCAGACCCGACCAGATGCATTTTCACCACCGCCTGCTCAAGCTCGGGCTGCTGCACCGCGAAACAGTAGATGTGCTCTACCTCCTCATGTTCGCCCTCGGCTGCTTTGCCTGGTTCGGACGGGGACTGCCGGAATGGACCAGGTTCACCGCCGTGATCGCTCTGTTCGTATCCGTATATACCGCCATGTATATACTCGAGTACTATAATCTCTCGCTGCGTAAACGACTTATAAAATTTCGACGGAGTCGCCGTTGTGTGGTTAAAACCCCGGATAGCCGGACTATGACGTGGATTTTCGGCGCCATGGGCGGTATTCTGCTCCTGCTGCTGCTGGCCCCGCTTGCCGCTGTAAAGCAGCTGCCCGAAAATATGGGGCCGCCGCTTGCAGGTTCAGCACTGCTGATCGGGATCCTGTACCCATGGCGAGGTAAACGCAAACAGCTTTTGATGGGGTTTGGCGTGCTCTACGCAGCCTGCTTCATATTGCTTTTTTTCTACCTCTTAATCCCGGATAAGCCCATCTGGGTGCTGACTGTGCTGCACGGGACCGGAGGGGTTTCTTTGCTGCTGCTGCTGGCTTACATGGCCGTTTATC
>PWZK01000235.1 GCA_003567495.1 Candidatus Brocadiaceae bacterium | reverse complement strand
GGGATCGGGATCGTTCTTTGTGCTTTCCCGGTTTCTTCAAAAGCCTATGCCGCATAATCGATAGCAAGCCGATATACATCGAGTTTTTCAAGCCCCAGACCATTTTTATTCGATCCCGATAGCGATCCCGATCCCGATAGCGACTTCGGTTATATTGGAGAATAAATGGCACGATGCGCGGAAGGGTATCTTCTTATTTTCTCGCCTGCAAAGTCAAGCACATCGCAAAAAAAGGGCGTTACTGGCTTTATCGCAAGACGTTAAGATGGTTCAAACATAATAACCACTTCCGGAACTCTGAACCTGTAAGCCCGAGCGACTCGGCCATCGAACGCGTGGAACTGCGAAAAAAAACGCCCTGGACCCTGCCTTCGATCAGCACGCGTGTTCTTATGGTTTTTTCCGCCATCATTTTTTCCCAGGCGTAAATATGCGGGGGCTTTTTAACGTTTGACGAAAGAGTTTTCGCCACTAACCTGCTTTTCTCACAAGCCTCCAGTGGTGCAGATGCGAAGAAAGCAAACGCCGCCGTATTCTCATACGCGAAGTGCGGCTTTCTGAAGCAGAAGTGCCGCCTGCCTTACTCCATTTCTTCCAGCTTTTTCGTCAGCAGTTCCTTTGCCTTCTTTGGATCGGCCTGGCCCTTGCTCAGGCGCATGACCTGTCCCAATATGGCGCCGATGGCCTGTTTCTTGCCGCCGAGATAATCGGCGACCGCTTCGGGCACTTCCCCGATCGCCTGTTCGATTATCGGCATAATGTCGCCGGAGTCGCTTATGGCCTCGGCGCCCATCTCTTTCACGAGTGTTTCGGGCGACTTGCCGGTGTTAATCATCTCAGCCAGCACCTCGCGTGCGGCTTGAGCGGTGACTCTCGATTGCTCGGCCATACCTACCAGGCTTGCAAGATGCTCAGCAGACACAACGAAATCCGTGATATCAACTTTGCGCTCGTTCAGCGCTGCCATAACATCATTCATCATCCAGTTTGCCACGCTTTTGGGGCTGTTACAGTGCGACAGCACTTTCTCGTAATAATCGGCCAGTTCGCGCCGGCCGGTCAACACGGAGGCATCGTATTCGCTCAGCCCGAAGTCACTGATAAAACGCTCCCGCCGCCTGACGGGAAGTTCGGGGACTTCGCGGCTGATGCGTTCCAATCGGCTCTCTTCTATGTTATAAACCGGAAGATCGGGGTCCGGGAAATACCGGTAGTCGTGGGCCTCCTCCTTGGATCTCATCCGCCTGCTGCACGCTCCGTTTTCGTCCCAAAGCCTGGTTTCACGATCGACCACCCCGCCTGCGTCAAGGACTTCGGATTGCCGTTTTATCTCATATTCCAGACAGGCTGAAACTGCTTTCATCGAGTTGAGATTTTTGATTTCCACGCGCCCCCCCGTACCCGTGTCGCCCGGTTTGTTCAGACTTACGGAAGCCTCAAACCGCAGAGATCCTTCCTGCATTCGGCAGTCTGATATGCCGCAGTACAGAAGTACACTGCGAAGAGTATGCATGAAACTTTCCGCCTCCTCTACGCTTCGCATGTCGGGGGCGCTGACTATCTCCAGCAAAGGCATTCCGGCGCGGTTCAGATCTACGAGGCTGTAATTGGCGCCGGGATACTCGACGTGCATATTCTTCCCGGCGTCGCCCTCAAGATGTACGTTCCATATGCCGATTTTTTTTGTCCCCCCCGTCACAGGTATGTCGATATGCCCGTTAACACCCAGATTGCTGTGGTTCTGAGATACCTGATAATTTTTGGGAAGGTCGGGATAGAAATAGTGTTTGCGCTCGAAGAAAGTTCTCCTGTTGATACTACACTGCATGGCCAGAGCACCGCTGATTGCGAGATCGAAAGCTTTTTCGTTCAAAACAGGCAGCACACCCGGCATGCCAAGGCAAATCGGACAGGTCTGAGTATTTGTCGGTTCCCCGAACCTGGAACTGCAGCCGCACCAGAGTTTGCTGTCAGTTAAAAGCTCTGCGTGTGTTTCCAATCCTATAACGATTTCATATTTCATTTTCAGAACTCGCTTTGATTAAGGAGTTATTCAAAGCACCAGCATGTTTTTAACCAGTTTCATCTGCTCGGTTTTAAGCTCCTCCGTGCCTTTCCTGGCCAGTTCAAGCAATTTATCAAGGCTTTCACGCCCGAAAGGCGAAGACTCGGCGGTCCCCTGAAGTTCTACAAACTCGCCGCCGTGAGTCATAACCACGTTCATATCGACTGAAGCCGACCTGTCTTCGGGAGCCGAAAGATCCAGCAGGCAACGGTTCTCGACGATGCCTACGCTCACCGCTGATATGCCGTTTAGGATGGGCATCACGTCGATTTTTCCGCTGTTTTTTAATTCTGAAAGCGCATCCGTCAGCGCCACAAAGGCTCCGGTGATCGAGGCTGTTCGCGTTCCTCCGTCGGCCTGAATCACATTGCAGTCGAGCCAGATTGTTCGCTGTCCCAGCTGCGTCAAATCAACCGCCTGGCGAAGGCTTCGCCCTATGAGGCGCTGAATTTCGCTGGTGCGCCCGCTTGCCCGCGCATGCATCGTTTTTCTGTCGGGGTTGGCGCTCGGAAGCATCGAGTATTCAGCGGTAATCCATCCCGTCTTTTTCTGAAGGCAGTGGTGCGGCACTCTCTCCTCGACCATGGCCGAACATATCACACGCGTATCTCCGGATTCCACCAGAACCGAGCCGGCGGCGTATTTTGTAAAATCTCGCGTGAATTTAACCGGTCGCATCTCGTCTTCCAAACGTCCGTCGCTTCTCATATCAACCTCTGTTTCCGAAAGTGTTTATATGTAACATCTCCGACAGCGGCCTTTTTGGCACCGTGGTGACGCCCTTTGAAACATCGACATTTCTTTCTTGCTCGCCGTCTACGGTTTGTATTTCTTCGGCCGGATATCCCAGCGACACAACGAACTCAATCGAATAATTGTCCGGTATCTCCAGCAGATTAGATAGCTCCGTCCTGCTGATCGAGCCGAACCAGCAGCTTCCGACGCCCCTGGCATGAGCGCCCAGCAGAATATAAGTAACCGCAGATGCACAATCGGCCAGCGCATCCGCACTTTCGTCGGAAACAACCACCATGTAAGCAGGTGGTCTCTGATCTGACGGCGGAGGCCCCACCTCTGGCAGCCAGGCCAGTGTGTCATAAACCTTATCAACCACGGGACCGTCATCTACGAGAATAACTTCCAGATCCTGCCGGTTGCCTCCGGAAGGCGCAAACCTGCACATCTCTGCCACATCGCGTAAAATCTCTCTCGGCACGGGCTCTTCACTGTAACGGCGTACCGACCTGCGAGTCTTTAAAGCTCTTTCGACATCCATTTTTTATTTCCTTTTTAAAATCACAAGTTCCATCGTAGTGGTTAATCGTCCTCCCACTGGCGAGGGGCCGGTGGATAAATGTTAACATACTAAATCCTGCCGTTGGTTTATGAAATATGCTGACCAAGCGCCTAATTCTTTTTAAAACTTCGCTCTGAAAATGGGGCGCCTTGCGGCGCGGCAAACAGAGAAGCCCGCATTACAATCACAGGCCCGAAGGGCCGACTCACCCTTAGCCCCGGGTGACCGAAGTGAACCCCTGCCTGCAGCAGGCAGGCGGGGAAACCTGAGCACCACCCCCTGCTGAGCCCCGATGGGGCGACTCAAGAAAGGTGCTTGCCCTGAGTTCGCCAAACCTTTGAATCGCCCCCGCGGGGCTCTTTTCTGTTGTCTGCACGAGTTTCCCGGGGTTACAGCGCCCAACGACAGGGCGCTTCCACCCCGGGCTATTAATCAG
>PWZK01000210.1 GCA_003567495.1 Candidatus Brocadiaceae bacterium | reverse complement strand
GGGAAGGGCCGCGAGGCCTTTTCTTATTCAGATACCGGAGTTTAAGCTTCAGAAAGGGCTTGTTACCGACAGCAGAATCCGCGAGCTCATGGCTGATAAGGTGGGTAAAAAACTGTTCTTGCCCGCAATGCAGAAGGAAAATCCGTCACAAAAAGAACAGCAATCGTCAAATATTTTTCCCAGGCAGAAAGAAAGCGGGTGGTCTGATACGCATGCCGGGGCTGATACTGTAGCGACACAAACAGAGGTTCATTCAAGCAATCTTGAAAACGGCAAAAATAACGACCTCAGCCATATGGAAAACCGTTTTCTTGATGATGTGAAAAACCATCCTGAAAGCGGCATTGCGGCCAGATACAGACGTCTCGGAATCAGTGTGAGGCAGGGGAATAAGCTGAAGGCCAGGCTAATGGAAAAAGGCCTCATTGAAGAGGACATGCTAACGACGGATACGGGCAGGCGGAAAGTTATTCGGCTCAGCGAATAACAGAGGGATAATTATGCCGCCGGGTAGTACAGCAATTTTTGAAACACAATTTAAGGGTAAAAATGTGTTTAATTGGGCTGAAATTGACTGAGCCTAAACGCCGCTTTATACTTACACAGTAAATGCATGGACCGAAATTCCCCTGCAGACAATCACACTGGATATTTTATGGTTTTAGACCGGTTGCTTTTTGAAAGCTGCAATCGACAACATATCTCAAAAAAACACTTTAAGATTGGAACTATGAACAGCGATAATATAAAACTCAGCCGTGAAATACTACAAAAGGCGGCAACGGAACAGTCGTTCGAGCGGGGCGAGGAGTATTACGAGTGCTCTATGGTGGAAAGCCCGATCCGTGAGGGAAACACCATAAGGGCCGAAGTGACTGGTAGCGGCATGGCTCTCTACAATACTGAGATTTGCCTTGAGCCGCCTTTTCATACCCGATGCACTTGCCCTTATGACTGGGGTGGCATTTGCAAACATATCGTAGCGCTGGGGTTGACCTGGATAAACTCCCCTGACTCTTTCCCCCGTATGGAAGAAAAAAAGGAAGAAGTGAAAAGCGAACTGGAACAGGTATTTGCCGGGCTGGGAAGAGATGAATTAGCAGAGATGCTTTATGACCTTATCAGCCGCGATGAAAACCTTCGCTTAAAGGCACTTGACTGGATAAAAGATCGCGATAATGTCGTAGACCAGCCTAAGCTCCAGATGGAGAGGCTGATGACACTTATGGATTACGCACTCGAGACTGTGCGTGAATTCAATGCTTACGGCGGCGGGCCGGAAGAGGATGAAATTGAATGCTGCGATTATATGTATGAAATGTCCGAAATATTGTCTGATGAAAATTTCAATATTCCGAGTGCGACACGGAAAGATATTATCACACGATTCATGGAATGGTACCAAAAAGGGAATTCCGGGCTCGGAGACCCGATACGGGAGGTGATTTTCAGCGCAGCAATATCCAAACAAGAGTGGGAACTGGTTATAGAAGGACTTGAAGCGACGGGAAGCGACTTTGATCGCGACACAATAATGCAGATTTATCTTCGGGAACTGGAGGATGAGGAGACATATCTTAAGCTGCGGACAAATGACCTTGTTATGGGAATGGATTATTATGATCTGGCCATGTATTACCATGAAAGAGGGGAAAAAGATGAAGCTGCCCGCATTGCACAGCAGGGCGTAGAAAAAGGGGACGGGAGGATTAGAGATAACATTGTTTATCTCAAAAACTATTATTTGGAGAGAGAAGATACCGAAAAGGCAGTTGAATATGCGCTGCAGGAATTTGAAGAGAGGCCGAGTTTGGAATGTTATAAATTTGTCCTGGATAGCTGCCAGGATTCAGAAAGAGAAGGTCTTCGCAGTAAGATGATTAGGCAGCTGGAAGAGAAAAACAGCTGGCTTGGTGCCCCGGTTCTTGCCTCAATCTATGCCGAGGAAAAGCAATATGATCGGGTTATGAATCTGGTTGAACAAAATCTAATGAATCCCGGGGAGTATGAAGATTTGCTCTGTAAGAAATATCCCGAGAAAATGATTGCTTACTATGACCGGCAGGTTCAGGAGTATATAGAACGCAAGAACCGGAAAAGCTATGCAAAAGCGGCTAAAATGGCCCTCAATATCAGAGGCGTGTATAAAAAGGTGTTAAAGGACCCGGATAAGTGGGGCACCTATCTCACTTCCATTTTGAAAAGGTATCCCCGGCGTTACGCACTGCAGGAAGAATTCAGCCGAATTTGTAAATGAGAGGGAAATATGAAAATCGCCTGGACAACCGATATACATCTGGAATTTCTGGATGAAGAAGGGCTAAGGAGTTATATTAACTTTTTATCCGACAAGACGTTCGATATTCTGCTGATATCGGGAGACATAAGCACGTCCGGAAGCATTTCCAAACATCTGGATTTACTTGCAAATTCCCTTCGCCGACCTATCTATTTCTGTCTGGGCAACCATGATTATTACGGCGGGAAGATAAATGGGGTTAGAAAATCTGTAAAAAATACTGCGGCTGGAAACACTTTTCTCAACTGGATGCCGAAGACAGGTATTGCGGGGCTTTCCGACCAGGTTGCCATTGTCGGACACGGCGGGTGGGCGGATGGCCGTCTCGGAGATTACAAAAATTCGACTGTGAGAATAAGCGACTTTATATATATCCAGGATTTGGCTATGCTGAATGATGAGCAGAAGCTTAAAAAGATGCAGGAATTGGCGGACGAGGCGACGGAATATTTTCGAATCAATTTGCCGCGAGTGCTGGATATGGCCGAACATGTTATCGCCCTAACACACGTGCCGCCGTTTCAGGAAGCCGCATGGTATGGGGGAAAACAGTCCGGACCGTATTGGCTGCCGTTTTTTGCTTCTGAGGCGACCGGAAACGTTTTAATGGAGGTAATGGGATCTCGTCCTGAAAAACAAATGACGGTTCTCTGCGGTCACACGCATGGCGAAGGCGTTGTCGACATCTTGCCCAACCTGAAGGTGATTACCGGAAAGGCCCGATATCGCAAACCGGACATTAACAGGATATTTGATTTGAAAGAGTTCGCAGCATGAACAAAGACAAAAAACCATGGTTTCTGAAGAAAAGAAAGGCCGCCCCCCCGCCGGAACGCGTTCATCGGGACCGTAAAAAGGAGGCCCGGCGAACTGTCGCCCGTGGTCCTGCGGCCGAGGAAGTTGCTGAAGAATTCGAAGAACAGGAGAAGGAGCCTGATTCCATCGAGGTTGGCGGCCGGGTCGGTTTCAGTGAGGTCCGGGAAATCCCGGAACGTTTCCGTGACGTTGATTTTCCGGTTGAACTCGCGCTCCCCTGGCTCTATGAGCTATGGGAGCAGGCGGAGGCACAATTCGACCACATGCTTGAGAGTCTTGAGGCCCTCAACCTCGATGTAATCACCGTTCATGCCACTCAGGGGTGGATCAGCAAAGATAGTTTTTTGGAATGGGGACCTAAGACATCTTATCTGGCCGAGAGGCTGGGCGCTGAAACTGTTACCGTACATCCGAACCGGTCAAAAAAGCCGCGTCAGGAGCACCAGCAGACGGCACGAAGGCACCTGGCGGAGGTGCAGCGCCGAACAACAGTTATACTTTCTGTCGAGACGTTCGAGGGGAAAGGACGTATTTTTACGATACAGGAGATTATAGATTTCGGCCTGCCAATGACGCTCGATACGTCACATATTCGAGAGGATAAGCAAATAATCAAAATTATAGAGTCATACCGGCACAACATCCCAGTGGTTCACCTTTCGGCGCGAAACGAGAGAGAACAGCATCTTCCCGTCGACCGGTTTTGTCTTG
>PWZK01000218.1 GCA_003567495.1 Candidatus Brocadiaceae bacterium | reverse complement strand
GTGCGGTTCGATGGCAATGCCGTCGTTCTGCTCGGTGAAGACGGGAATCCCCGCGGGTCCAGAATATTCGGAGCTATTCCGAGAGAGCTGAGACAGGAAAACTACATGAAAATAATCAGCCTTGCCGCTGAAGTGGTATAATTCTTTTTCCAAACAAAATTTGAAAAAGAATTAATAAAACGGCGTACGGCAAGGGACTTTGCTTTTTTGAGTACATCAACAATTTGTTGTGATTTGAGATTCGGGCTAGGGTATAATGGCTAAGAAAAACAAAAAGAAAGAGAGAAAAAAACTGCAAATACGAACCGGCGATAACGTTGCTGTGATTTCAGGTAACGATAGAGGGGTTCGCGGGGAGGTGGTGCATACTCAGCCGGAAGCCGGCAAGGTGCTGGTGGAGAATGTCAACGTCCACTATGTTCACGAGAAGGCCGGACAAAAGGGGCGCGGCCGGCAGGGTGAAAGAGTAGAGAAAGAGATGCCGGTTGATGTTTCCAATGTAATGCTGATCTGCCGCAACCGGGAATGTCAGCGCTACGACCGACCCGTCCGTGTGCGAAGGATTAAAGAAAATGACGGCAGCAGAACGCGCGTGTGCGTAAAGTGCGAACACCGTATCCAGTCGGATTGATGAGGCTCTAAAAACTACGACTATGGCGAAAAGGTCAGAGCAATGAATGAAAATGCTGAAACGCAGGGCGATACATCTACGGAACCGAGGCTACAGGCGCTCTACCGCAAAGAAATGGTGCCGCAGTTAAGCGACAGGTTAGGAGTTTCCAACAGGCAGGCGGTGCCCGAACTCCAGAAGATCGTGCTGAACACCGGGCTTGGCCTTGCAAAGGATGATGATAGTCTCCTGACTGAGGCCGTGGAAGTCTTCAAGACCGTTGCCGGCCAGAAACCGGTGTTAACCAGGGCGAAGAAAAGTGTGGCGGGTTTTAAGCTGCGGGCCGGGCTGCCTATCGGGTGCAAAGTTACACTCAGACGAAGGCGTATGTATGAGTTTTTGGACCGGCTTATTAATGTAGTTTTGCCGAGAATAAGAGACTTTAGGGGGCTTTCTCCCAAATCTTTTGACGGTACCGGCAATTACAGTCTTGGCCTGGATGAATACCTTGTCTTTCCCGAAATTGATCCTGATCGTTTCAATAATGTCTTCGGTATGGACGTGACGATATGTACGACGGCAAAGGACGATTCGGAGGCAAGAGCGCTTCTGGACATGTTCGGGGTGCCGTTCAGAAAATAACGCCTTCTCAGTAGGCGCTAAATGTCGCAACATCGACAACAAATTGTCGATGTGCGAAAAAGCGAGAAGCCGTTTGCCGTATGTCGTTTGTCTTAAGTCTTTTGACGTTGCAGTTTTATTAATTCTTTTTCAAGCTCCGTCTTGAAAAAGAATTAGGAGCTTTTTATAAGACTTTCGGAGGTTATCGTAGTTGTTATGGCAAGAAAAACACAGATAGTAAAGGCGGAAAGAAATTCCCCTAAATACGCCACTCAGTATGTGAATCGCTGTGCGCTGTGTGGACGTGGTCGGGGTTATCTGCGGAAATTTAAGCTGTGCAGGCATTGTTTCCGCAAACTGGCAAGCGAAGGGAAGATACCCGGCGTTAAAAAAGCCAGCTGGTAACGGCCGCAGGAATGATCTTTTCTTTTTTCACACGGCCGGAACAGCGCCCGGGCTTTTTTCGAATGCCGGAGCGTTTTATTCTCATTGCTGTATAAAAAGGTGATACAAGCGGTATGAACGAATGCTTACATAAAGGGGTAAATAAAAGATGATGACAGACCCGGTAGCAGACATGTTGACCCGCATGCGCAACGCTCTTGCCAAGTATTCCGAGACGCTGGACATGCCGGCTTCCAACGAGCGGGAGGGTATTGCGGACGTACTCAGACGGGAAGGCTACATTGATGATTACAAAAGAGTTTCCGAAGGGGCCCATGCCATGCTGAAGCTTTATCTGAAATACGGCCCGATCGGGAAGCAGGTGATCAGAAAAATTGAGAGAGTTTCCAGGCCGGGACGGCGCGTTTATCAGTCTGTCTCGAACCTTGAATACGTGGCCAACGGTATGGGGATTTTGATTGTTTCGACCAGCAGCGGGATCCTCAGCGACCGGGAGTGTCGCGAGAGGAACGTGGGCGGGGAAGTTCTCTGCCGTGTGGAGTAAACCGTTTTGCATTTCATGGAATTCTTATGTATAGAGGGCTGGAATAAATGTCTAACATGCTGACACCTGTAATGATCCCGGAAAAAGTTAATTTCGACGCAGATGATTCAGGCCGGATTATTGTTAAAGGCCCGCTCGGTGAACTGCAGCATCTCGTGCCTCCGGAGCTTGATGTGCAAATAGATTCCGAAGCCGGCTCGGTGAAGGTCGAACGCAGGAGGAACGGCAAAAAGGTTCGCGCCCTGCACGGTTTGCACAGGAATTTGATCGCCAACATGGTGCAGGGTGTGAGCAGTGGTTTTTCCAAAATACTGGAGATACACGGCACTGGTTTTACCGTCAATTTGCAGGGAAAACAGCTGGTGCTGAAGATCGGTTTTTGTCACGACGTTCGTTTCGATGTTCCCGAGAACATATCTGTTGAGATAGAGCGCAATTCAGCTCAGCCGGGCAATCCCGCCCGATTTAAGTTGAACGGAATCGACAAACACGAGCTGGGCCAGTTTGCCGCTAACATAAGAAAAGTGCGCCCACCTGAGCCCTATAAGGGGAAAGGGATCAGATATGCCGATGAGCATGTGCAGCGGAAAGAAGGAAAGGCCTTTGCAGGCCTGGAGTGACGTAGTAATTGAATTTCATGCCGGGCCGGGGGCGTTTGAGCCGGAAACATGAGCCCGGATTTTATGAAAATCACTGAAATTTGCTATAATCCTTTATTTTACAATCAACAAACGCCGGTTATCTACTGATTAACGGTGAAATTCAGGCCAGGTGGTGGAAAATGAATCCAAACAAAAAAAAGAGCCGGATGCGTCACAGACGCCATCGGCATGCAAGAAAGAAACTGGAGGGCACCCCCGAGCGTCCAAGATTGTGCGTGTTCAGGAGCAATGCACATATCTATGCGCAGGTGATCGATGATCTGAGTGGAAAAACTCTCATCGGTTTTTCCAGCCTTAATCCCGCAGTGAAAGCGGAGTGTGGCAACACGGGAAACAAGGAAGCCGCCGACAAAGTAGGGCGCATACTTGGTAAAAAGTGCCTTGAGGCCGGGATCGGGAAGCTGGTTTTTGACCGGGGCGGATATAAGTATCACGGACGGGTAAAAGCGTTGGCGGAAGGTGTGAGAGAAGAGTATAGAAGCGCGAAAAAGAAAATGGTTTTTTAAGTTTTTCAGTCTTCTGCATTTACATCATATAACGTGGTGGAGGCTACATGGCGGAGCGAAATAAGAGTTCCAACCTGATGGAAGAAGTGCTGACGATCCGTATGCATACCAAGGTAACCAGCGGCGGTAGAAATCTTAACTTTGCCGCTTTGGTTGCGGTGGGCGATGGTAAGGGTCGGGTCGGTCTGGGCTATGGCAAGGCGCCCGGTGTGCCGCAGGCTATCGAAAAGGCTAACAAGCGTGCAAGTGAAAGCATGTTTAATGTGCCGCTTATAGGAGACACATTGAGTCACGAACAGGTCGGCGCCCATAAATCTTCGCGCGTGCTGATGAAACCCGCCGCACCGGGCACCGGCGTTAAGGCGGGCGGCACGGTGAGGGCGATACTGCAGGTTCTGGGGGTGCATAATGTTCTGACAAAGTCGCTCGGCAGGAACAACCCCGTCAACCTTGCTCAGGCCGCCATGGATGCGCTGAAAAATATGCGGCATCCCGGGGAGGTCGGAGAGCTGAGAGAGAGACGGATAGTAATGAAACATCCCCAATGGTCGCTGAAAACGGAAGAGGAGCAGCCGGATGATGCTGGCCCAGCCGACCGGGAAGCAGTCGATGAAGATGATGCAGGCGATAAAGAACTTGAGGAGTCCTCCGTTACCGAACAGGTTGCCGAGCCTCAGGAAGATAAGAGCGAAGCTTGAGATTAAATTGCGGAAAAGGTGATGATATTATGGATCTAAGGGAAGCGAAAGTAACAAATACACGAAGAAAAAAACGAAGGCGCATTGGACGCGGCGAGGGAAGCGGCTACGGAAAGACCAGCGGGCGCGGCATGGACGGCGCGCGTTCCCGCAGCGGCTGGAGCCAGCGAAATATGACCGGAGGTAATATACCTCTGTGGCGGCGCCTGCCTAAAGTGGGTTTTACCAACGCTCCTTTCAGAAAAGATTATAACTGTGTCAATATTGAGCGTTTGGCGGCCTTTGAAGCGAATGAAAAGGTTACTCCGGAGAGCCTTAAAGAAAAAGGCATCGTCGGAGGTCATTCAGGCGCGGGTCGGGTTAAAGTGCTCGGAAACGGTGAAATCGACAGGCCGCTTACGGTATGCGCACATAAATTCAGTGTGAGCGCGAGGGAAAAAATTGAGGCGGCCGGGGGTAGCTGCGAAGTAATTCCAGGGCCTCGCAGGCCGGTTAGAAACCGGATGAAGCAAAAGCCGTCCGTGGCGGCCTTTCCAGGGGAGGAAGAAAGCGTCTGATGGTATTTGGCTCGGATTGTTCGGCTGTTTTATGGAAAGTTGCGCTTAATCGAGATTTTTGCTGACTAAGAGTATTTTTTTGGGACGTGTAAATGCCCGTTTTAGAACATATATCCGATATCGTGCAGATAAAGGATCTGCGACGGCGTGTTATTATAACCGTAGCTCTGATATGTGCTGCGAGGATCGGAACCTATATCCCGTTGCCGAATACTCTGATTCCGGATTTCGATGCAGATTCCGCCGCGGGGACCGTTTTCGGCATGATTGACATGTTTGCCGGCGGCGCGCTGGAGAACATGGCTATATTCGGTCTTGGCGTGATGCCTTATATAAGCGCTTCTATTATCTTTCAGCTTTTGGGCAGCGTGGTGCCGGCATTTGAGAAGCTGAAGAAAGAGGGCGAAGCGGGACGTAAAAAGCTCAATCAGTACACCAGGATAGCCACGGTGTTCATATGTTTTTTCCAGGGCATTGTGGTCGTCAGAGGTCTTTACGGGTTCGGTGTAGTCCCCGAACATATAGCTGAGTCGTTATTGCACTCGGTCTGGTTTTCGGTGAGCAACGGCATGTTGCTGATGGCCGGAACGATGTTTTTGATGTGGCTGGGAGAGCAGATAGATGAACACGGCATAGGCAACGGCATATCGATGCTTATTATGATAAGTATCATTGCACGTCTGCCGAGTCAGATAAACCTTCTGGCACAAAACATTCGCGTTGAAGACAGCCAGCAGGGGGCTTTACTTAAAATCATAGTGCTGGCAGCTCTTTTTGTTGCGATTGTAATGTTTATAGTTTACATTACGAAAGGCGAGCGGAGAATACCGGTGCAGCAGGCAAGGCATGTGCGCGGGCCGAAGGTATATGGCGGGCAGAGGCATTACCTGCCGTTGAGGGTAAACCAGGCGGGCGTTATGCCGCTGATATTCGCCAGTGCATTGCTGCAGTTCCCGGCAATAGTCGCCGCTTCTGCCACCGAAGCGCTGTCAGCGGATGGGGGTGTGGAGAGTCTCTGGTACAGGTTTTTCAGTTTCATCAGTTCGGCTGTCAGCCCCATGGAGCTTTCATTGACATATATTGTTATTTACGGTTTGATGATTTTCTTTTTCTCTTATTTCTGGACGGCGATTATGTTTAATCCTCAGGAAATGAGCGACAATCTCAAGGAATACGGGAGTTTTATCCCGGGTATCCGTCCTGGAAAGCGTACCACCAATTATCTGGAGGGGATCATGAATCGGGTAACGCTGGCCGGAAGTGCTTTTTTGCTTGGAGTCGCCCTGCTGCCGATGCTGATAGCCGAACTTTTGAATATTCCACTGGGCGCCGTGACCATATATGGCGGCACCAGCATGTTGATCGTTGTGGGTGTGGCGCTTGATCTTATGAGCCAGATAAACCAGCATCTCGAGATGCGACGCTACAGCGGTTTTGCGGCCGGCGCGACCGGCCGGCGTGGCCGCGGGCGCAGGTAGGCGGGATTTTCAGGCGCATGAATACCGCAAATCGTTGACAAGTTGAGGATGTGCGAGTTTCAGAGTTACGGGTAGAACTTCTTTTTTGAATTTCTTGTTTTTTGGCAAAAAGATTTAAATCCAGGAGTTCTAATTCCGAATTCCACGTTCCTCATTCCAGATTCCGGGTTGGGAGGTTTTATCGTGAAACTTGTGTTTTTAGGCCCGCCGGGCGCCGGCAAAGGCACTCAGGCGGTTGAGATGGCGCGCCGGTTTGATGTAGTTCATGCGTCAACCGGGGATATATTTCGCAGTGCGGTTGAAGGTGACTCGGAGCTTGGCGCTGTCGTAAGGAAATATCTTGACAACGGCAAGCTGGTTCCCGACGATCTCACGTCACGAGTGGTGGGCGGTATGGTTCTGGATGGTGAGAGCAGCTTCATTCTTGATGGCTTCCCGCGCACCCTGGGCCAGGCCCGGTCGCTGACACGCATGCTTGAAGAGAGGGGACTGGAGCTGGACGCCGTCATTTATTTCCGGCTCGATCGCGAGGAGGCAGTGAAAAGGTTGACGGGGCGCCGGGTATGCGGGGAGTGCGGGAGAAATTATCATGTCAAGTTCATGCCGTCGGCTAAAGAAGGCCAGTGTGACGCCTGCGGCGGGGAACTTATATCGCGCAGTGACAGCTCACGTGAGGTAGTGGAGCAGCGTCTTGAGGAGTATGAAAAGAAGACCGTGCCGGTTGCCGATTACTACAGGGAAAGGGGGCTTCTTAAAACGATCGATGCTTCCCTCCCGCCCGATCGGGTAACCGAGGCGACTCAGGATGTGATTGAAAAGGTTGTTCTTTGAATCGAATGGGAAAAATATTACCAAAGAGCCCCGCTCAGTTGAGTAAAATGCGGGAGGCTGGCCGCATTGTGGCCGAAGTGCTCGAGTTGCTTAAAAAGAAGGCCCGCGTTGGCCTTACAACGGGCGAGCTGGATGCGATGGCTGAAAGTGCAATCAGGGAAAAGGGCGCTCTGCCCGCTTTCAAAGGGTACAGGGGCTTTCCCGCGAGCATATGTGCCAGTGTCAACTGCGAGGTGGTGCACGGGATACCCGGCGGCAGGGTTCTTAAATCCGGTGATTTGCTCAGCGTGGATGTGGGGGTGTTCTGGCAGGACTTTGCCGGCGATGCTGCAGTTACCATATGTATCGGCGAGTGTTCTGAAGACGCCGTGCGCCTCGTAAAAAAGACTGAGGAATCTCTTGAGGCGGCTATTAATGTGATCGAGCCGGGCGTGCGTGTGAGTGATATTTCCCGTGCCATAGAGTCTGTAGCAAGAAAGGCGAATTACGGGTTGGTGGAAACATATACCGGGCACGGGATAGGCGCAAAAATGCACGAGCCGCCCCAGGTGCCGAATGTTGCGCCGAAGCATATCTGGACAAAGAGCCCCGGGTTGCCGGAGGGGGCGACAATCGCAATAGAACCGATGCTTACCGAGGGCACTTCCGATGTGGAGGTGCTGGAGGATGGCTGGACCGTTGTGACTGCCGACCGCAAGCCGGCTGCGCACATAGAGCATACGGTTGCGGTGGGCGAGCACGGGGCCGTATTGTTGACCGTGTTGTAGGCAAACTTGTCAGGATCTTTAATTGCTGATATAATCGGGAGACGTAACGTTTATGGCTAAAGAAGAAGCTATAGAGGTTGAAGGGACCGTGAAAGAGACTTTGCCAAATGCTGTTTTCAAGGTGGAGCTTGATGACGGGCATGAAGTTACTGCACACGTATCTGGAAAAATGCGAAAGCATTTTATCCGTATTATTGAAGGAGACAGGGTGACGGTCGAGCTTTCGCCGTATGACCTTGAGAAAGGCAGGATAACATATAGAGGAAAATAAAAAACCGCGGCTGTTTTTTGAGGGGGTCGGTGAGATGAAGGTGCGTTCTTCGGTAAAGAGGATGTGTGAGAACTGCAAGGTGATACGTCGCAAAGGTGTTGTGCGGGTGATTTGTACCAATCCCAGGCATAAACAGCGGCAAAAGTGATTTTCAAAGTTATGTTTTAATTCGCGTAGTGAGGTATTAAAATATTATGCCACGCATAGCAGGCGTAGATATACCGGGCAACAAGAGTTCCTCTGTAGCATTGACCTATATTTATGGTATAGGCAAGACTACGGCGCTCCACATATGTGATGTCCTGAACATCGATCCTGAAACAAAGTCAGGCGAGTTGAGCGAGGATGAGCTGAGTCACATCGGGGCTTACATTGATAAAAACTTCATAACAGAAGGTGAGCTCAAGCGCATGGAGGCGGCCAACGTCGCGCGTCTTCGCAAGATTGAATGTTACCGGGGCATACGCCACAGAAAAGGGTTGCCGGTTCGCGGACAGAAAACCAAGACTAACGCCAGGACTCGTAAGGGAAAGAAACGCACGGTTGCCGGCAAGAAGGGCGTCAAAGAAGTCGCACATTAAATTGCAATTGCTGAAGGTTACATTTTATTGAAACGGCGTGCGGCGTGGATAAAAAGGAGATATTGCGTTGTTTGAGGGCTGAGGATTCTTTTCTTAAGAGTTTGGATCTTGCGGGCCCGCACGGGCAGGTCGATTTGAGAAAATCGGAAAAATTGCAGGAGGTTGCTGGCTTTTCCGAGATTATCCTAAGGTATTTGCAACGATTCCCAGTTGATGGGGATTTTTTGACGGTTCTGGAGGGTTCGTGTGGAAAGAGTTATCTCGGTTTTATCCTGAGCTTTTTGGTTCCGAGAGTTTGCGGCAAACGCGTTCGGCTCCTGGGGGTTGATTCTAATGCCTCCCTGGTTGAGCGTTGCAGGATGATTTCGGACGACATTGCCCTGGAGGGCGCGTCTTTTACATGCAGCAAGGTTATCGACTTCAAGCCTGATACACAGATAGACTTGGTGGTGTCTTTGCATGCGTGCGATACCGCCACCGATGAAGCGCTGGTGCAGGGCATAAGGAGCGGTGCAAGACAGGTGCATGCCGTGCCGTGCTGCCAGAATCAGATAAGAGGCCAGATCAAGTGCGGGCATTCACTTGAGACACTTACCGGGTATGGCCCGGTAAGATACAGGATGGCCAATTTGCTGACGGATGTGTTGCGCGCGGAGTTTATGAGAGCCGCCGGTTATCACGTTGAGATGGATGAGATAGGGTCGCCGAAGCTCACGCCCAAGAATCTTTGTATTTCGGCCAGAAAAGTAAGGCGCCGGAGTCGTTCGAGTCGGGATGAGGGTTACAGACAGCTCAGGGATATGTTCGGAGTGAAAGTTGCAATAGAAAAGATGTGTCCCGAGGTTATAGGCGCTTAATGTCACAACATCGACAACAAATTTTCAATCGAATTTTTTACGGAGAAATAAAAGAGAATGGCAAAAAAAAGCACACATCAGGTGGGATCGCGAGCAGTTGCCCATGTGCAGGCGACTTTTAATAATACAAAAGTTGTTATTACCGATTTAAAGGGCAATGTAGTGTGCTGGGAAAGTGCCGGAACCTGCGGTTTCTCCGGTTCGCGTAAAAGCACACCTTTTGCCGCTCAGAGGGCTGGTGAGCGAGCCGCTGCTAAGGCGAGAAATCTGGGCGTCAGGGAGCTGGAGGTCAAAGTAAAGGGCCCGGGCTCGGGTCGCGAGTCCGCGATCGGTGCTCTGGAAAGCGCAGGGTTGATAGTGCATTCTATCGAAGAAACCACACCGCTTCCGCATAACGGCTGCAGGCCGAAAAAACGAAGAAGGGTGTAAGAGGCGAGTAATATTATCATTTGAAAGGGAAAGGGTTTTAGACTATGGGCAGATATACAGGTGCTAAATGTAAGCTTTGCAGGCGTGACGGATCCAAACTGTTTCTCAAGGGCACGCGCTGTGAGACGGCAAAATGTCCGGTAGAGAAGCGCTCCAGGCCGCCCGGCATGCACGGTTTCAGCAGGGGGCGGCCCTCACCGTACCAGTTGCGTTTCAGGGCGACCCAGAAGGTTAAACGCTATTACGGAGTGTATGAGCAGCAGTTTCGGCGCTTCTTTGATATGGCGACGCGACAGAAGGGTAATACCGGCGAAAACTTGCTTACGTTACTTGAACGCAGGTTGGATTCCGTGGTCAGGAGCGTGGGTTTCGACGCTTCACTGGCCGGGGCGAGACAAATGGTCAATCACGGACGTTTTGAGGTTAACGGTCGGAAACTGGATATCCCTTCCTATATTGTTCGCGAAGGGGATGTGATCAGGCCGAAACCGCAGGAGAAAAATATCGAGGAATTGCGCGGTAGCAGGGAAGCGCTCGGCAGCCCGGCGCCGGAATGGCTGGGGGTCGATGATTCGGATCTTACCGTGCGGGTGCTCAGATTGCCTGCGGGCGATGATGTGAGTGTGGAGGTTGATGAAGGCCTTGTCGTTGAGTTCTGCTCGCGTTGAGTGCACCGCATGGAAAAGCGCTAATGATGTCGCTATGCGCTTGCAACCTTTTTTTCGGGAATGTGTCGGTAAGATCTCAGTGAACCACGTCTCATTTTGCTTGTACGGGCACTTAAACCGCCGTTTGCCGTTCCCGGGGAAGATGAGGTTCATTGAGGACTTACGATGTTTCGTCCCTACGGACTGCGTTGAAAAGTGATTCACTGAATATATACCTTTGTTGTCCAAAACTGATCGGAGGCAAATAGATGTCGGTAAGAGTTAGATGGCGAGGTCTCGAACTGCCGGTCCAGGTAAGAGTTGACAGAGAGAGTTATGGCGACCGTTTCGGCGAGTTCCATGTCGAACCTTTCGAAAGGGGGTTTGGCCATACCGTTGGGAACAGCCTTCGCCGCGTGTTGCTTTCGTCGCTGGAAGGCGCGGCGGTCGTGGCTGTCAGTATCGACGGTGCACAGCAGGAATTCAGCGCTCTTGAAGGGGTTTATGAGGACGTATCGGAAATCATTCTCAACTTAAAGAGGCTGGTGCTGAGATCGCATAGTGATTCCGAAGTGTCCCTGAAAATTTATAAAAAGGGTAAAGGCGAGGTGACCGGCGCCGATATAGAGAAAAACCCCGATGTAGAGGTGGTTAACCCCGAGCACTTAATAGCTACGGTTACCGGTGATGATGTGGAGTTTTCTTGCAAACTGATTGTGCGCAGGGGGCGCGGCTATCAGACCGATGGGGAACATAGCGATCTGCCGCCCGAAGTGGGCCTGATACCTGTCGATGCGCTATATTCTCCGGTTCAGCGAGTTGCTTACGATGTGGTAGAAACGCGTGTCGGGCGCAAAACCAATTATGACAGGCTTCAGCTCCGCGTATGGACGGATGGGTCGGTGGAGCCCGAGATGGCTCTGGTTGAGGCCTCTAAAATACTGCGTAAACATCTGAATCCGTTTGTCGAGTATTTTGAAACCGGACATTATATCCCGCAGGAACAGCCCCGTCCGCTGGCACCGGTTGAACAGCTCGAGAAGCCGAAGGTTCCGCAGGCAACAATTTCCATGCCCATAGATGCGATGCGGTTAAGCACCCGTCTTCTGAAAACACTCAAAGGTGAGGGGGTGGAGAGTGTTGGTGACCTGCTTGCAAAATCGGAGTCTGAATTGAAGGATATCCGCAATTTAGGCGATGCTTCGCTGAAAGAAATAAGTGAAAAGCTTGAAGAACACGGTCTTGAGATCGGGCTGCTGGCGGAGGAATAGCACACAGATTTCATAGACCTGAAACGAAAATTAACATATAACTTTACAAAAAGATGCTATGAGACATAGAAAAAAAGGACGAAAACTGAGTCGAACCAGTGCGCACAGGAAAGCTACGCGTCAGAACCTGGCAAAAGCTTTACTCGAGCACGAACGCATTGTCACCACCACCGCAAAGGCGAAAGAAGCGAAACCGCTGGTAGAAAAACTTATTACCCTGGCCCGGAAGGCGCAGCCCTATAAAAACTCGGAAAACCACGATGAAAGGGCAAAGTATGTCCACTACTATCGCCTCGCTTTGAAAAAGCTACAGGATAAAACACTGGTGCAAAAGCTGTTCGGCGAGGGCCGATGGCATGAAGGTGGTTCGCTGGGCGAAAGGTATGCCGATCGTCCCAGCGGGCAGACACGCATCCTTCGCATCGGAGGAAGCCGGCTCGGAATACCGTTCGGCTATTCTATGGAAGATATTTCCGAGCTTAATTATGAGCTGGATGGAAAAGAAAGGAAGCTGAAGCTCACCGGCAACCGGTTGGGCGACAATGCACCGCAGGTGCTCTGGGAGCTTGTCAGGGAGGACGAAGGCGGGCCGGAAGAGGAAGAAGATATCGCACCGGAAATAGATGTCTCTGATGAAACAGCCGGGGAGCGGGATGCCGGGCAGCCTTCGGACGCCGAAAGCGGAGCAGACCACATGGCCGATGGGGCCGCTGCCGAAGCAGACACGGCAGGGGATGAAACCACCGGTACATTTGAAGACGGGGGATCAAGCGTGTCCGCATCAAAACCACAATCACAGCCGGTGTCCTCTGAAACCACTTCTGATCAGGCAGATAAAGAACCGGCTGGGGAGTCGGAAGATGATAAAAAAACAGGAGAGCAATAAAGGAGATCTATCGGCCCGCCTTATTCTTCTCCATGTTTAACCCGCATATTTCATAAACCAACGGCATGAAATAGTATAACAACGCTGGAAACGCGTGAAATATTGCGTCATTATCGAGCTGATGAAAGGAAGCGTAGAGGCGGGAGAGGAAATCACATTGACTTACAGCAATACTACCTCCCCGTGGCTGGCGAATCAGGTCCCCGGAGAAAGCGACCATGAAGGCCTGGTGCTGGTAATGATCGACGGGAAGAAAATCGAGCCTTCCCCGGCTTATCGGGTTGAGCCCGGCGCTGCGGTTCAATCAAGGGTTATTATCCCTTCCTCCGCACGCCCCGGCGAACCTTTCCGGGTTCAGATTGTTTCTCTGGATGCTTTCAATAACCTGTCAGGGTCGGAATTCGAAGCCGCTGATATCACCTGTAACGGCAAAGCTCTGGCCCGCATGCCCGCCTATACCGGCCGGACGGAGGTCGAGGTGGCTCTCCCTGAAAAGGGAATACACCGCCTCGAGGTTAACGGTACGCTTTCAAACCCCATCAGGATATGCGACAGCCCCTCCGGACCGTACTGGGGGGATATGCATTGCCACAACTACCCCAGCGTCGATGCCATGGGCAATACTCCGTACAAATACGCACGCAAGGTTTCATGCCTGGATTTTGCCGCAGCTGCTGAACACCACGCCGTAGGTCTGAAAGAACATTGGGCCCAGATCCGCAAGTGGTGCCGTGAGTGGAATGATCCGGGCCGATTTGTCACCATTCTTGCTATTGAAACAAACACCGGCTGGCATCATAATTTTTACTTCTACGAAAATGATCTGCCTGTTATTGATTCGCTCAAGGAGAGGGGCAGTCACGCATCAGTAAATCAAATAATAATTGAATATACCAGGGATAAAAAGGTTCTCACCCAAATCCATCATTCCGGCTGGGGATTTGATATGCGCCTGCGGTACCCTGACACCACGCGCTTTTTCGAAATTTACTCCATGCATGGAAGCAGTGAATTCTATGATCCTGACAGCTCACTCTTTATGTCAAAGTGTCGAAACCGTTCCGGGGACGCCAAAGTAGGACCGTACTATGCTCGTGACGCGTGGGCGCTCGGACAGCGTTTTATCACACACGGCTCCTCCGACAACCATTTCGGCCAGGCAGGAGTCCGGCATAATTCCGTAACCGCTGTCAACGCCCCAGAGCTGACCCGCGAAGCGATTCTCGACACTATGGCTGCCGGGCGATGCTATGCCACAACCGGAGAACGAATATTGCTCGATTTTTCAATTAATGGCCATCCCATGGGTCATGAATTCCAAGCCCGACGTGGGGACACGCTGGCATTTTCCGTAGAAGTGAACGGCACTGGACCGTTGGAAAGTGTCGAGGTTTTTGCCTGTGCTTTTATTGAGGGCAATCGCGACGTTCCGGTAGGCGAATTAATGTTTGACGAAGACGATCCTGACGTCGAAAACACCCGACAGGGCTGGGAAGCCGTCTTACAAAAAAACGGAATCAACAAGCTGGACACTTCCCACACCTGGGATATTCAGTACGACGGCGAACCTCTTGTCTGCTACGTGCGTGTCATACAACGCGATTTGCTGACCCTCCCGGGCATACTGGAAGGTCAGAAGACACCACAAAAACGCGCCGTTATGGCATGGAGCACCCCAATCTGGGTCACTCCCTGTTAATGTTTGTCTGGGAAAGCAGGTTAGTGGTTCTTTCCACTTGTTATTGTGTGTTCAGCCGGAACGCCGGAGGCTCAGATGCAAGGCGCAGTGAGAAGCCAGACCTTGAATATATACCTGGCGGCAGACAGGCAGGCGTTCTAATCTGGGCTTATGCAGCAATAACCGAAGTCGCTATCGATACCGATTTATCGTGGGCCGACGGGGATCATTGGATATTGGCGATCTTTATGAAGAAGACCCAAAAAGCAAAAAAGGTCTCGTGGCTTTTTCTCGGCGATCAGGATATGTGAGGCTAGTACATATACGTGTACGTGTTAACCCCGGCAGGACTGAATGTAAGAGATTATGCGAGTTGAACTGACTCGTTTCATTTGAAATGGGACGTTTATATACACTTTTTACCTGCAATAGTAAAGAATTCCCACCTGCTCTTGGACCCGTAGAGCGGCAGTACGGGCGGCGGCTTTACTGGCGGTTCTGTACGCTAAACGGCATTTCTGTGGCGTGTTTGATGAACCATGTGCTTATTTTATACGCCATACGTAACGGGCTGAACGACACCACGGTAGCTGTGATGGCCTCTTTTGTTTACCTGGCCATGCCCTTTATGATGCTCGGAAAGCCCATGGTTTCCAGGATCGGAGCGGCACGCACAAGGGGCCTTGGCTGGTTTCTGCGCTACGTTTCAGCCTCTTTTATGATACTTGGGCCATTTCTGGCGCCGCATACCACGCAGCCGGTGGTAACTGCAGTGATCGTGGCGGGTGCGTTTGGTTTTGCATTCTTCCGCAGCATAGGAATCGCTGCGACGAAACCGCTTCACGGGGAAATAACCGAGCCTGGTCAGCGCGGCAGTTTTCTTTCCACCAACCACTTGCGTGTCCATTCCACCTACCTTGTTACGATGGCGCTTGTCGTATCAGTCTTTAAATATTTCGATGAGCTGTGGGTTTATCAACTGGTCATAGGCACCGGGTGTGCGGTCGGATTTTACGCCAGTACGATTATGGTGCTTATACCTGAATCCTCAACCCCCCGACGTTCCGCGCAGAAATCTCTTAAAAAAATGCTTGGCAACGTCTGGACTGATGCCGGCAGCCGGAGGCTGCTTTTTGTATGGTGTTCGGCAGCAGCGTCAAAGTCCCTTGTCATACCCTTTTTGATGATAGCGGTCAAAAATGGATACGGCGTCTCTGATTTTTTCGCACTGGGTATGGCAATGGTGCTTATACTGGGGGGCATTGCCGGCGGGATAGTGAATCGCAAAATATCCGATGCTGCGGGTGGCCGAACTTTACTGATCTTTCATATTTCAGGCCTGATGGCGGTAGCTCTGTTCTGGGGTTTTGCCCCGCCGGCGTTTATGATGGCCCCGGTAGCGGCCAGCTTTTTCATTACGGGTTTTTGTGATGCGGGCATCAGCATCGGGATAGGTTGTTGTTTCCTCAATACCGTCGCAGACGGCGATCGCGTGGGCAGTTCGATGATTATGCAGATTTGTTCCGGCACTACAGCCGGTCTTGCAGGTTCTGTGATAGGCGGGGGGCTGTTAAAGCTGCTTTCCGATGCCGGAATTGAGCGTTTTGACATTTACAGGTATTATTTCATTATTATACTGTTCGTAACAGCGCTGCTGCTGGCAGTTATAACCCGCTTGTTTCATAGTGAGTTGTCAAACGCGTGAAGCCCCAGCGGGAGAGAAGGGACCCACCGGCAACTGTTGCTCCGGCCGGCGGCAGGCAGGTAGTTTGCTGAATATCTCGAAAAAAACAATTAGCCCGCATATTTCATAAACCAACGGCATAAATTAGTATAACAAGATGGCAATCAATATGTTAAGTAGCGTTTTCTGGGTAGCTCGGATTTAACAGTGTGTACCT
>PWZK01000078.1 GCA_003567495.1 Candidatus Brocadiaceae bacterium | reverse complement strand
GGCCAGATTGTGCCCATGATAATGATTGTCTTCCCGCCTTTTACCGGCCGTATCCTGTGAATTGCCTGTGCCAGGTCTCTCCGCCCAAGGCTGTTTTTCCATTGAGACATTTCTTCTTCGTCTTCAAATAACGCCATGGCATGATCCTCGACACCTCCCGCGTTTACCGTGGGGGTTCCGTACGCAATGCATGCGTCGAAGTCCTCGTATTCGTTGATCCCCCTCGGTCCCCAGAAGTGGATAATTGCAAATTCGAAGTCTTTCTCAATGGCGTCAAGTGCATTACCCACCTCGCGTTTCACAATTTCATGGGTTATGAACAGGACTTTTTCGGTCTCTTCGGGCAGGAGGCTTACCAGATATTCGATATCCGCCTTTTTCTTTGTGTAACTCAAGCGGCCCATCTTTGTCTTCCCCCGGGCCGACTTCACGAAGATTTTTTTGGTTTCGCTAAGTCCTGCCTGTGCATCGACAATTTTGAATTCCGGTAATATCGCCTGGACTTCGGGTTCATACATCGTGCCGTCAAGGTGGATGATTTGGCAGTCTTCAAATCGCGGGATGCACAGCCCTGTTGTGGTGTAATTTATATTCGTCCCGTCCTTGCTTACGGTGACAGACACGTAATTCAGGGAGCTTCCTTCTCTGGCCGCGAGGGTGTCCCAGAACCGGATCGCGTTGAGGTTCAGATTTTGTTTATGCACGCTGTGTTCCCACGAAAATTCGTTGTCGGGGTCGTATCTGTGGTACAGGGAAAAGCCTGTAGGCAGGAGGTCGTTTTCAAAAAACTTTTCGATTTCCGGTGAGATCGACTCGAGAATTGGGGCGTCTTCCCATTTGCCGGGAGGTTTTTCCATGGAATAAAACCTGGCCTGCTGGTGCTCATCGAGTTTTGAAGCTGCTTCGTACCCGACTTTCTTTATTGCCTCAAACAACGGTGTGACATCACCGGACTCCATCTCACGCATTTTATCCATCGCTGATTGGGGTACCGTTTTTATCATGAAAAACTGGTTAAGCGGGTTTTCATCGATTATCCACAGATCCGGATTGATCCGGTTTTCATGACACCGTGCGACGTCATGGGTCGTGCAGATAATGTCCATCTTTTGAAGCTCCGGAAACTGCTTCTGGTACAGGCAGTCTTTTTTGTGGTCGCACCGGGAGCAAACGATATATGCCGGGGTATATCCCATTGCTGCCGCAGCATTGACGTCATCAATGGCATTGCAGTTTTCCTCGTCCCTGCCCGAGAGGAGCATGATGTTCAGATCCAGGTCGCGGCTTTTGACAATGGCGTCGATTTTCTCAAAGGCCTCATTTGCCAGCTGCCTGGTAGGCGCGGTGTACAAGGTTGATCTGTCAAAAGAAGCCGGGACTGCCTGTATCAGGGCCTCATGGGTTTTCCCGACTCCCGGGGATGTGAAGATACAGATATTGTCACCGGTTTCGAGTGCCTGCTGAATCGATTCCTTGTTCTTCTGCCGGGCCTCCTCCAGTGTCAAGGAGGGTATTTCCCCGGTATAAAGCGTATCCTCGGCTGGGCTTTCCCCGTAGCCCTCAACCCACTGATACGGTTTCAGGCCTTCGCCTTGTCCAGCGGAGCAGCTGCTTCGAAAGCACTTCAATGTGCCGTAGGGCGTGATAAACGGGTTTCCCTTGCTTTCCCCGCATGTCGGGCATGTATCCAGCTTGATAATTTCCCCGTTTTCCCACTCAAACGCCTCGTGGTCGGTCCCGATTTCCAGGAGGAACTCGTAAATTCTGTTCCACTGTACCTCGCGGTTTTTACGGATCTTGGGCGGCGTTGGCATCGCAATGGTTGATTTGAGCTTAACCGCGAGATCGTATTCCTGGAGGATTGAGATAAAAGCCTCGGATGGAAACCCTTTCGGAATGATCTTCGGAATCACGCCAGCGTAATTTTCCGGGTCGGGCCTGCCTGCGACCAGCTCCTTGTAACGCCGCTCATCAAGACTGAGAATATCGCCAGGGTTATCCAGGAAGTGGACGTGGGTATCCTCTGCTGTTTTAACCTGTTTTGAATTGCCGCGGTATGCGAGGGTCCGGACAAACTTGTTGGATCCAGTCTGCGGGCCTTTGTCGATACCCGGAAATCGGGGTTTGTCATTGATCATTTCCAGAAAGGCCTTCGTATAGCGGTACGGGATCACCCACGGCAACGTGAATCGGAAGCCGTTGCCGGTAAGGGATATGACCAGATCTTCGTCAATACCCAATATCCCGAACTGGTAGAACAGCCTCTGTGCGACATCAATGTTTGCTTGAATGGATCGATGGTGTTCCCCGGGATCCTCCACGTCGAAAGTGGTAATATATAGCGGTGTTTGGTAGTAATATACGTATGGTTGGATGTGCAGGCCGATTTCCCCGTTTTCCAGATCGCCCGTATCCATTGCACAGACGAAGTCAACAAGCCCGTTGAGAGGTATTTCCACCCAGTTGGCCTTGGGCGTCCAAAAACTCATTTTGATGACAAGTTTTCCTTGCTCTTCTACCTGGCCAAATTCCAAATTACTCAAATCTTGCATACCGATCCCCCTTTTTGGTTTTTCAAAACGGTGGGGTCGGTACGAGAGAGGATTAAAGAAAATCGACAGGGGGTATTTTCGGTTCGAAGGTCTCTGCTCCAAAAACGCCCATCAAACAGGCGATAATAGCTAAGGAAAAAATTGAAATTTTGAGCGAATAAGTAAAATTTTGTTGTTATACCGAAAATTATAAGGACAAAGTTGTTATAAGAAAGTGATGTGGAATTTACTTCGAAACTCCAAACAAGAAGGAGGTTAAAACTATGCGTATCAACGCAGCGCAAATCACCGCGGGCCTCGCACAGGCCCGGCAACACCACACAACACATACCCTGGGCGATCGCAGCGCCTACGTTGGCGCAAGCGACATCGGACAGTGCCCACGCAAAGCCGTATTGGCCAAAACAACGCCCAAACCCCCTGACCTCGCGACCTTGATACGCTTCGAACGCGGCCATGTAGTCGAAGATATCCTGGCCGGGGCGCTGGAGGCGTACAAGCCGGACCGTCAGGTGGAACTCGAGGCGCACATCCCGTATTGCCCGGAATGCCGATTCTGGACATCTCAGCCGGCAACCGGGCCCGTGTATTGCCCGGACTGCAATGAGCCACTTCGATTGCTGCCATTGAAGGCGCACTGCGACTTCGTTTTTGACGATGACCTGGTTTTAGAGTGTAAAAGCTCGCAGACGACACAGATCCAGGAGGCCTGGAAGATGCAGCTCCATACGCAGCTGTTCCTATACGAGCACTGCCGGCAGCGAAGCCCACAAGGCTGCATCCTCGTAATGGACCTCGCACGCGGTGCGCTCCACGTAACCGACCCGTGCGTTCTGGACATGGGGATGGTCCCGGGCATAATCCAGCGCGGTATTGAGATCTGGGAGGGCGTGGCAGCGGCTTCTTTTTCACCAGACCCGGAATCTCTGGACATCAAAACCGAACCCGGTCCCCTCTGCGGCGGCTGGTGTGATTACCTGACAACATGCCCGGCTTTTCACGGAGAGGAACTGCCCGTTGAGCTTGAGGGGCTATTCCAGAATTATCTGGATCTTTGCCGGACGGAGAAGGCTGCCAAGGCTGAGAAAGATATCCTGCGCGACCATGCCCTCGCAATGCTTACACCCGGCAGGTATATGGCAGACGATTTGCGGGTGTCCCTGTTTGAGCGGAGCCGCACAACGACCGACATGAAGGCGATAGGCGCCCTTTTGGAGGAGCTGGGCCAGGACATCGCCGATTATCAGCGCCAGACATCCCACAAAGTCCTCGACG
>PWZK01000023.1 GCA_003567495.1 Candidatus Brocadiaceae bacterium | reverse complement strand
TTTTCGGCTGCACCCCCAGAAATGCGGGGCCCGCCGGTCAAAAATCAAAGACCTTTTTGAATTTGTCGGCTGCCTCCGCTGCGATTTTGGGAAGGGGTATCGGCCTGGAGGTTAACGATTCGATTCGGGTCATACTGACGCCGGGCAGCCCGCAGGGGACGATGTAATCGAAAAATCTCATGTCGGTACTGACGTTGAGTGCCACCCCGTGATAGGCCACCCACCTGCGCACTGCGATGCCGATGCTGGCTATTTTGCCGCCGTCTGCCCAAACCCCCGTATGGGGCGGGTTGACGTATGCTGCGACGTCGTAGACTGCAAGCAGGTCAATGATCCATTTTTCTATATCCCGCAGGTACCTGTGCAAATCCCTGCCTCTGCGGCGCAGGTCGATTACAGGATACATGACGAGCTGCCCCGGGCCGTGAAAAGTTATTTTCCCTCCCCGGTTCGTTTTGATTACTTTTATCCCTTTTTTTTCCAGTTCCTCCGGTGCGCAGCGTATGTCTGCGCGGTCGGCCGTGCGCCCGAGGGTTATAACCGGGGGATGCTGGAACATGAGCAAGAAGTTTTCTGCGCCCCCCGAATCAACACATCTGTCCACCAGTTCCAGTTGACGGGCCATCGCCTTTGTATAGGGCACCAAACGTAGGGGTGATATCTGGAGAGTTCGCATAAGCGCGGGTTCAGGATTTTTTATATCTGACATTGGTCTCGGCCGGAGACAGATTGGGATCGACGCGAATGACAATGCATTTTTTGGACTCTCGTTCCGTTTCTTCGATTTTCGATCGCATGGCATTGTTGAGGTGGTCGGCTACAGTGGGGGGCACTGTCACTTCAACTGCAGTTACGGATTTTTTTTGCACGCCGGATTTTATGTCTCTGAACAATTCCAGGGACAATGTTTCCGGTGTTTTCAGCTGACCGGTGCCCTTGCAATCCGGACACCTGGTATAAGTGCTCTGTCGCAGGCTTTTTCGCCTTCGCTGTCTGGTGAGTTGCACTATACCGAAATCAGACATGGGCAGCACCTGGAAGCGGGCTTTGTCTTTTGCAAGCATATCGGAAAGCACTTTTTCCAGTTCCTTTCGATAATCCTTATTGTCCATGTCTATGAAATCTATAATCACCAGGCCGCCCATATCCCTGAGCCTTATCTGGCGTGCAATTTCCAGTGCCGCTTCTTTGTTTATCTCCAGAGCGGTCTTTTCAGCGCTCCCTTTCCCTTTGAACTGGCCGCTGTTCACATCAATAGCTACCAGGGCCTCCGTCTGTTCAAGGACAATGCTGCCGCCTGAAGAAAGCCCTACGGTTCGCCCGTGCATTTGATTGAGTTGTTCTTCGACGCCGTATTTGTGGAAAATGGGTTCATCTTCCTTGTATAGCTTTACTTTTCTGACGTGGTGGGGCATTACGTCGCGGAGAAAATCTTTAACGCGTCTGAACACATCTTCGTTATCGACGTGGATATGCCGGATACTCTCGTTAAAAACGTCCCTGATAACTCTGATGACCTGGTCGCTTTCCTGATAAAGAAGCGAAGCGTCGCCGGCTTTTTCGGCACGTTTTTTGATGGTATTCCACAGCCTGGATAGGTATTTGAGATCGCGCTGGAGCTCTCGTTCACTGCGTTTTTCGGCTGCGGTTCTCGCTATGACACCGGCATTTTCCGGAACCTTCAGATTGTGTATTATTTTTTTTATACGGCTGCGTTCTTCGGGGTCATCGATGCGCTTGGACACGCCGCGCAGGTTCATTTCCGGCATCAGCACGAGATGCCTCCCCGGCAGGCTCAGGTAAGTGGTCAGCGCCGGCCCCTTGTCGTCGATCCCCTCCTTTGTTACCTGAACAAGAAAAGAATCGCCTTTTTTCACAGCTTTTTTTACGCTTTTTATCCCTCGCTTATCGTCACCCCTTCCGACGGCTTTTCGCGCAACCGAGGGCTTAATATCGGACCCGTGTAAAAAGCCGTGCCTTTTGTAACCGAAATCAACAAAAGCGGCTTCAATATTGGATTTAACGTTGACAACGCGTCCTTTGTATATGTTTCCGACAATGTTATCGTCGTTTGGACGCTCGAAATAAAACTCCTGCAGTTTGCCGTCTTCAACCACGGCCACGCGGGCCTCGGCATCTTCCAGCACATTTACCAGCATCAGTGAATCAGCCATCGCTTCCTCGTTTTCATTGGGAGGCGATCAGACTTACGTGTGTGCGAGCTATTTGAGAGGGCAGGTAATGAGAATAGGGCTTGCATGAAAGTGCGTCAAGCACTTCTTCAGGCCGTGCGGTACCGTGGTTTGTAACTACAAGAAGCATAGAGAGCGTATCGGCGTGCAGTCGCAAGTGACTGATAAAGGGGGCAATATCTTTTATTTTTCCCCCTTTTTCGCTCTTACGCAAAATTTCCATGTTTTCCGCCGCCATGAGTTCCTCCAGCGCTTCTGCGCTTGCAGAGTGATCCCCAATGAGCGGAACTCTGTATGACAACCCGGCGGGACGTCTTTCGGGTTTCCCCCGCAAAACTTCCGCAGCAATTACGCGGATGCCTTTCGGAAGCTCCTTGTTTACCGTCCGGCGGATAACCTCCGGTCTGCACCACCGGCACAATTCCAGGTCCAACACCTCATTTTCCCCTTCAATACCGACACCAAGCGGTGCGGGTATGCTGATCCGCGGTCTCGGGTTATATCCCCGGCTCATGGCCAAAGGCAACGCGGCCCGTCGAAGCGCCCGCGTAAATAACCGCATTAAATCGCGGTGCGACGTAAATCTAATGTCTCCCTTTTTAAAAAATCTTAATCTAAAAAACTCTCGTATCACTTAAAATCTCTCGATTTTTTTATAAGCGCGGTATTATTTTTCTTTTCCACGCTCTTCAATAGCTGCAAAACGCAATCGTTCCAACAGATTATTGCTTTTATCGCCTTTTTCCCCCTTTTGATGCGATTTATCGGACGCCGATTCACCTTGCGTGTTCTCTTTCGTTGTTGTGTCGGTCTCGGCGGCCCGGCCGTCACGTCCGCTGAAAGCCTTGATCTTTTCCATGCGCCGACTTTGTTTCCCGGCGGCGGACTTTGCCTGTTGCATTGATGCGGGCAGATCCGCCACGGGTACTTTCGAATGGGCGTCCCTTAATTTCTGCCGGGCTTGTTCTCTGGATAGTTGTTTTTCTTTAATTTTTTCACGTTTTTGTGCAGCTCTCATGGCCGATTCCTGTGATCGCATGGAAAGGGCTATACGCTTGCTGTCCGGGTCAACATCAATAACCCAAACGTTGACTTTTTCGCCGACGAAAACCTTATCATAGGGATTTTCGACAAAATCATTTGATATTTCGCTTATGTGTACCAGCCCGTCTTCTGCAGCGCCGATGTCAATAAATACGCCAAATCCAACTATTTTTTGCACTACTCCTTCCAGCATTTCGAACTGGCTGAGTTTGTCAAGAGTTATCGCACCTTTTCTGAACACGTGGCGGTTCATTTCCCTGCGGGGGTCGGGCCAGGGGTCAGCCAGCTCATTGATTATTTCGTTCAGGTACGGTCTTTGCATGTCAAATTGATCTTCAAAAAAGGCAAGATCAAGATCATCCCTGCGCGTGCGTACTATCTCGCGTTTTTCTTCGTCTTTGAGATCTTCTTTCTTAAGTTCCAATTGTTGCAGGATAGTTTCTGCAACACGATAATGGTCGGGATGTATCCGGGTCATGTCGAGAGGATTTTTTGCGTCTTTCCCCCTGACAAACGGCGCCGCTCTGTACCATGTTTCCAGATCTATGTCAGGGATATCACGGATTGAGCGCCGCGTATCAAAACTGCCGCCTGAGTCTCTCCATTCTTT
>PWZK01000026.1 GCA_003567495.1 Candidatus Brocadiaceae bacterium | reverse complement strand
TGCCCCATTCTGCTGCACACATACTTCCACGTGTCCCTCGCCGGGCTGGCGGCCGGGCTGGTGTTCGTACTGACCAAATCGGTTTTTAACGGTTTCGGCGGAAAACTGGGGACAATCGCATTCACCGGATGTATCGTGGCAGCACTGGTAACGGGCAAGCAGCTGAGCAGCGCGCCGGTTCCGGACTGGAGCGCCGGCCGCCTGCTGATCATGTATTCGATTGCCGGCGCGCTGTTGACTTTTATATTTAACGCACGCCTGAATCACAGCCCGGTGATAAGTTCGGCGATCGTCGGGCTCGCCGGCGGGCTGGTGCTGCCTGTAATCCATCCGGGAATCGGCGAGATGCTGGGGGTTATGGTAATCTGTGCCACATTTGCCGGCATGAGCAGCAGAGAGCGCATACCGAACGAACTTTATATGTGCGCGGCGGGTTTTTTCTGCGCCATGGTGTTTATGTACGGCTCTCCGCACCTGGGAGGGGCAGGCGGAAAACTGGGGACAATAGCATTCGGATCGGTAATCGCCGTTCGCGGCATGATCGACACCGCGCATGTGATAAAAGAAAGAAGCCCGGAAAGGGTGGTACGGGGAAATCTGCCGGAGAAAGACCGCTCATAACTCCCGCAAGTAGCAAAAAAATTTCACTTCTAAGAAAGGGAAACATACAATGCAAATCAAAAAGTATTCATTCGGCATCGGAGACAGGTTTGGCCGTCAGGGCTCGGCGCAGCTCAATGCGCTGATAAAAGCGAGAGAAAATGGTTGTCGGATCGCCCCGGTATGGAACAAATCACACCGCGAACACCAAATCGTCGGCACCTCGCCGGCGGATGTCAGGACCGAGGCCGACAACGCAGCAGGCGCCTGCAAGTGGAGCGAGCCCTATTATGTCGACGCCGATCATATCTGCAAGGACAACGTCGACGGTTTCCTCAAAGTCAGCAATTTTTTCACGCTGGATGTGGCCGACTATATCGGGAAGCCAGCGCCGCAGGATCAGGTGGGCCGTTTTATTGAAAGCTGTCTTACGCTGCCCGAAGAGATAAGCTTGCCGCAACCGGGCGGGAAAATCCGGCTCACCGGGGAACGTATCGCCGAAGTGGCGGGCAAGTACCTCGCCGCCGCAAGACGCGCCGCATCGCTTTATAAGTATATAGAGAACTCAGAAGGCAAAGGCAATTTCATAACCGAAGTATCCATGGACGAAACCGACGAGCCGCAGACACCGGAAGAATTGCTGATAATACTGAAAGCGCTCGCGGAGCTTGACGTGCCGGTTCAGACAATAGCACCGAAGTTCAGCGGGAGTTTCTATAAGGGTATCGACTACATAGGTGATACGGAAGCCTTCCGGCGCGAGTTCGATGCAGACCTTGCAGTGATTCGATACGCCGTAGAAGAGTTCGGCCTGCCCCGGGAGCTCAAGTTAAGCATACATTCCGGCAGCGACAAATTTTCCCTCTATCCGGTGATGAAAGCGGGCTTGCAGCACTGCGGGGCCGGACTGCACCTTAAAACAGCCGGCACAACGTGGCTGGAGGAACTAATCGGGCTGGCCCTGGCGGGCGGGTATGCGCTGGAGATGGCGGCGGAAATATACTGCAGCGCACTGGAGCGCATGGAAGAGCTGTGCGAACCCTATGCCGCCGTCGTCGATATAGACCCGGACAGGCTCCCTGCGGCCAATGAAGTCAGAAACTGGAGCGGCCCCGACTACGCAGCAGCGTTGCGACACGACCCTTCCTCAAACGCATACAACCCGCACCTCAGGCAACTGCTGCATGTGGCATACAAGATCGCAGCAGAGCTGGGCGAAGGTTACCTTGACGCGCTGGACGACAATCGCGAAGTGGTGGCCGAAAACGTCACCAAAAACCTGTATGACAGACATATAGTGCGTCTTTTCCCCGGAATATGAAATATGCGGGTTAACCCGCTTATTTCACGCGTTCCCAGTGGTGCAGATGCGAAGAAATCAAGCGCAGCTGTATTCGTATACTGCAAGTGAAGATTTCTGAAGCAGATGCGCCGCTGGGGACGCGCCCGGAGGGTAAACCGCCGTTCGCGGAACTAAGGAGCACACTGTAAAATCCGAAATACCCCGAAAACTTGTTTAACATGTTTGGTTTTCAAAACGGTTATGTTATTAATTGTTGTTGGTTTATGAAATATGCGGGTCAACGATTTTGATCTTATAGCGCAATTTTACGATGATCTCGTTTCCTGGGCGCCATATGAGATATGGACAAGGGATCTGACGAAACAATTACGCAAATTTGGTTTGCCCGACAACGCACGCATACTCGATGCAGCCTGCGGGACCGGGCTTTCTACATTTCCCATGGCCAGGATGGGCTACGACGTTACGGGCATCGACATTTCCCCGGCGATGCTCGCGCCGGCTCGGGAAAAAGCGGCGGCTGAAGACCTGAGGGTGAAATTTGATGTCGGGGATATGAGGGATATGAACTGCAAAGAAATTTTTAAGGCCGTTATAAGCATGCACAGCGGCCTGGACTACATACTTGAACTCGAAGCTCTGCAAAGAGCATTCTTAAATACCCGCCGCCTCCTCGAGCCAGGCGGGCTTTTTGCGTTTGACAAATGCCTGGATGAACCCAATTTTTACAAAGAACCGCAAAGAGACACCCGGGAGCTGACCAACGGGCATGCGGTTTTTTATTACCGGTGGTACCGCAAGAGGCGAATATTTGAGCAGGATTGCTATATTTATTATAAAGACGAGACGGGAGAAAAAAGAACCGTCCACATGACGCAGCACATGCTCGCAGTGCCCCTGCCCGAACTCATAGAAATGGTGGAAAGTGCCGGCTTCAAAACGCTGAAAGCTCCCGGGCGCTTCACGGTAGCCGACCCGGGGATGGGAATATTCAGAGCAATTTAAAAGAATGCCAAAGAGTGACGAACAGCTTATGATAGAGACCGCCGGAGGCGACATTGACTCCTTTGAAGAAATAGTTCGGCGACATCAGTTCGGTGCGTTTAACGTTGCACTCAGAATGCTGACGGACGAACACAGGGCTGCCGATGCGGCACAGGAGGCTTTTCTGCGCGTTTTCGAGAACGCTGATACGTACAAACCCACGGCAAAGTTCTCAACCTATTTCTACAGCATACTTCGACGTATATGCATAGATCATTATCGCAGGAAAAAGCCGAGCTTGAAACCGGGGTTTGAATCGAACGAATCCGACTCCAAACCGGTCTGGAGCGACCTTATCAAAGAGGAAAGAGACCGGAAAATACACGAGGCGCTCTCCACGCTGCCGGCGAGACAACGCATGGCGATAACCCTGAAATATCTCCGGCAGATGAGTTATAAGGAGATCGGTGAGACAATGAACTGCAGCACCGGTGCGGTAGATTCACTGCTTATCAGGGCAAGAAACAAACTAAAGGAAATACTGGTAGATTTGTGAAATATGTCAGGTATAAGCACAGGATTTCGGGTTTATGAACGTTTAATACAGTGTGTAGCGCGTAATGCAGACGGGAGGATCGGAAAATGAATTGCAAAAACACAAGATCAAAGCTGAGCCGTTATGCGGACGGAGAACTTACCGCGCCCGAATCGGCCGAAGTCGGTCGACATCTCGAGCAATGCCCGGATTGCCGCGCGCAGCTGGATAGCATTGCCGTGATCGAAGCGGCTTTTGAAACACTCGAGCCGGCCGAACCGCCCCCGGACTTTGTCACCTCCGTGATTGCGGAGGCAAAACGACTCCGAAGGGATGCCGGCCCGCGCATCGTGCGTTTCCCGCGATGGCACGCCATGCCGGCGCCGGCACGTATCGCCGCCGCTGTGGCCGTCCTGCTGGGGCTCGTGCTGGGCGGAGCAACAGGGCATCGTGCACACCAG
>PWZK01000170.1 GCA_003567495.1 Candidatus Brocadiaceae bacterium | reverse complement strand
GTGGTGAAAGGCGACAAAATAGAACTCAATCTTTTTCCAGATGCCATATACGAAGCCGTTGTCGAACGTGTTTCCAGGGACTTATCCGGAACTCTGGGCATAAGGGGGAAATTAAAGGACTACCAGTATGCATATATACTTATGAGCAAGTCCGAAGACGGGCGCGTATTGATAAATATAACTATACCGGAAGAGAGGAGTGGCTACAGAATACTCGCGGCGCCGGACGCAGAAAAAGACGTATATTACGTGCTCGAGCTGGATATGGAAAAACAGGACGTGCTGCCGCCCGGGCCGCCGCTCAGGGTGCCGCCCCAGGATTAATATGAAGCCGTGGGCGCTGGGGGGTAATGCGCCGGATGCGTGCAGGCGTTTGCATCACCGACTAAAAACCGACTTTATAATTAAAATGGAGATCGTAGAATGTATGAGAAAGACAAACTGAAACGCTGTCGGGATCCTCGTGGAGCGTCCTTTAGTTTTAGGAGCGGGGTGGGAGTGCGTATGCGCGGCCTTTTTCAGACGGTTATGATTTCGATATTGGTTTCGGCGCTCTTATTCTTTTTGCTGCCGGCCCGCAACGCATTTGCCCAGCCCGGCCCAGATGATCCGGCCGTAATCGACGTGATGGTCGTTTATACGCCGGCTGCACAACAGTGGGCGGAGGGGCGCGGCGGCATCGACAATGTGATCAGCCTCGCTATGATGAATGCAGAGACCGCGCTGGAAAATAGCGACACCGGCATTACGCTGCGGCTCGTGCATTCGGCGGAAGTGGACTATGAGGAAGCTGAAACCGCCGCTTCGGACCTGGTGCGTCACGCCACTCCAAACGACGGGCATATGGATGAAGTTCACGAATGGCGCGATCAGCATTATGCCGACCTGGTGGCACTCTTTGCAGTCAGAGAAGACTTCGGCGGCCTGGCATATTTGCTTGACAGACGAACCGGCGCACCTGACTACGGCTTCAGCCTCACCCGCGTTCAGCAGGCCTCCTGGACTTTTACTCACATACACGAGATGGGCCATAACATGGGCCTGCATCATCACAGCCAGCAAACCACACAACCCGGGCCCACAATATGGCGCGATTGGCCTGAAAACACCTGGTCGGCCGGCTGGCGCTGGGAGGGCGAAGACGGTAACCTGTACTGTTCCGTAATGACTTATGGAGATGGTGAGTATTTTGCCGACGGCCGCGAAAGCGTGCAGGTGCCGCATATTTCCAACCCCTGGATCGAGTACGCGGGAGAGCCTACGGGCGATTTTGTCATCGCCGATAACGCACGCACGCTGCGCGAAATAAAACATGTTATCGCGGCATACAGGGAGCCCGAGGAAGAACCGGACGAGTGGACGCTCAGCGTGCTCGACCCACAGGGCGAAGGCACCACCTATCCGGCGGCAGGAGAACACGTCTATGACGTAGACGATGATGCGGAAGCAAGCGCCTTTCCGGCGGACGGTTGGATATTTGAGGGCTGGATTCTTGACAATGCCGACGCCGGAGACGATAACCCGATAACAGTTTCTTCCGGCGCCGGAGGCGAAAAGCGCGAGCTTCAGGCGGTTTTTGAATCCGAAGATGAGGAACCGACGACCCCCGCCGACGGTTTTGTTATTGTTGGAGGCTGGAGAGGAGCCAGAAGCGGAGTCGTACTGACCTCTTCAGACGGTTTTGCTTGGACTATCAGAGAGCCCGGCGATATGCGCAGGAGCCTCAGCGGCGTTGCTTACGGCAACGGAACATACGTTGCCGCCGGACGATGGGGCGTCATCTTGCGATCAAGCGATGAAATAAACTGGACTGTCGACAATCCCGGCGCCGGCAATCATCTCAACGCCATTGCTTACGGAGACGGCAGGTTTGTAACCGTCGGAGAAAACGGTGCAGTGCTTAGCTCCGGCGATGGTGTTGACTGGGCAAGACATAACTCAGGGGCCAGATCTACATTCTACGGAGTCACATACGGCAACAATGAATTCATCGCCGTAGGCGCTCGCGGTGTGGTTATGGCATCCCCGGACGGGGAGACCTGGACGCGGCGCAATTCGAGAACCAGGGCCCGTCTGAATGATATCGCATACGGCGACGGCGTGTACGTCGCCATAGGCCAGTGGGGCAATGTGTTGATTTCAACCGACGGTGAGACTTGGGCCCGCCACGATAGCGGTTTCAGACTGCATCTCAACGGTGTAGCATATGGAAACGGAAGATTTGTCGCCGTCGGAGACCGTGGTGCGGTAACCGTTGCACGGTCAGAATCCCCGGATACGTGGACGCGTCAGACCGACGGGGTGGGGTATGATTTGGGTTTTGCACACCTTTACGGCGCAGGATACGGCGAAGGCCTGTTCCTTGCAGTAGGAGAGGACGGAAATATACTGTCTTCATCCGACGGCGGCACCTGGACACAGCAGGATTCACAGGTCCCTCACCGGTATCTCCGGGACGTCGT
This sequence comes from Candidatus Brocadiaceae bacterium, assembly GCA_003567495.1. Lineage (GTDB taxonomy): Bacteria > Planctomycetota > Brocadiia > SM23-32 > SM23-32 > PUMZ01. The sequence continues at coordinate 1,429 of PWZK01000170.1, read as the reverse complement.
TTTCGGCCGGGATTGATTCTTATGTGGCAGAAATCAAATAACGACCTAATTCAAAACTCAAAACATTTTCGCCCTTGACCGGTTCTTAAAATTGTGAGAAATCCGGGCTAAAAGCAAGGTTCAGGGTCAGTTTGTCCATTTTAGTTCGTCACATGCCTCGAAAAAAGCGCACACATTCTCCGGGGGGACTTCGGGTTCAAGGATGTGCGTGGGCGATAGCATGAGCCCGCCGTTGCGGGCGTCGAGCGCATCGGCAAGATTCAGGACGGTTTGCCGCATTTGGGCTTGAGTGCCGAAGGGAAACGTGGTCTGCGTTCCGATACATCCGTCGAACGCCAACCGCCTCCCCATGCGCTTGCGAACCGACACCGGGTCCATGCATTCGGGCTGAACCGGGTTCAGAATAGTAACACCAATTTCAGCAAGGTCATCCAGAATGTCCCGGATATTCCCATCGGAGTGATACCAGACATGGATATCCGGCTTGATTTTTCGGGCTGCCGCGATCACTTTGGCCCAGCGCGGCTTCATTACCTCGCGCCACAGGTCGGGCTGAAACATCATCGCATTCTGGTTGGCAACATCGTCTCCGGTTTTAATACAGTCGTATCCTGCTTTGGCGGCCGCAACGGCGACGGCCAGGCTGTTGTTGCAAAAGCGGTCCAGGATGAATTCCGCCCAGTCTCTCCGGGTTAGCAGATCCATGAGAAACTGCTCGTATCCCCGAACCTGCCAGGCGTTTTCATAGATATGCCCTACCATTACAGACGCGTAATTTCCCGCAGCATGAGCTTCCTCTCCGGAAGCACGCAATTGGTCATCAAGCCAGTGGGACTTGTCTGGAAAGGGGTAGGTCTCGATGTCTCTGAAACTCCGGGCGTTACGTAGTGGGCTGATATACTCGGTGGATGGAAAACCGATAACTCTTATTCTATACTGATATGCAAAAAAGTTCAATTCAAAGTAAAATTATTGGCAATTACGCGCGTATCCATTTGCACTATCGCCAAAAATCGGGTAAATATAGGGGCAGTTACAAAACGGTTGCATGGGAATGAGGGGAATGAGCCGCCTTGCTTATGCAGGCGTTTAATCCAATGGCCTGCCCCGGGCAGGATGCAGGCAGGTTGGGTTGGGGGGGCATTGTGTAACAGGCTCTATTACTGTTTTTTGTTTCGGTGTTATTATGTGTGAATCATCGACAAAGTCTGCGCTGAAGGAGTTTATAGAGATATCCAACACCCTTGGATCCGACCCCGCACTTGTGCAGGGCGGAGGAGGCAACACGAGCGTAAAATGTGAAGACGGCCGGATGTATGTCAAGGCCAGCGGCGTGGCGCTTAAAGACCTTGGCACGGAGAAAGGATACAGGGTAGTAGATCTGAACATGTGTATGGAGGTGCTTTTCGATAAAGCGCTGTCGGAACTC
>PWZK01000350.1 GCA_003567495.1 Candidatus Brocadiaceae bacterium | reverse complement strand
TTTGATCCGGATGTAGAATACGACCAGCCCGAGTTCAGACTGCCCGGTATGCTCGACCCCGAAGTTGCTGACGAAGAGATCATATTGGACTTCAACCAGGTCGATATCCGAATAGTCCTGGAAACCATCAGCGATATAACCGGCGCCAATTTTCTGGTAGACGATGCCGTCAGCGGCACGGTGACTTTGATATCATCGAGCGAAGTGAAACTCTCGGAGGTTTTTCGCGTCCTGGAGTCCATCCTGGAGATACACGGGTGGGCGGCGCTGCCCTCTGATAATGTCATAAAAGTGCTTCCAAAAGGGGAGGGCGTGCGGAGGCGCGTGCCCACGCGTATCGGCAAGGACCCGGCGGAGATACCCCGCGACGACAGTTTTGCTACGCAGGTTATTCGTCTTGATCACATAGACGTTAAAGAGGCGGTTCCACTGGTCGAGCCGCGTATGTCCGCGCAAGGCAACCTCAGCGCACACGAACCGAGCAACACTATTTTTGTCACCGACATATCATCGAGTATCTACCAGGTTGCGCTTATGGTAAGCCAGATCGACATCCCGCGCGAGCGTGGGGAACTGGTGGTCTTGCCGCTTCGCTATGCCTCGGCGCGCACTGTAGCGGAGAAAATAAATGCGCTGATAGATCTTGAAGAAATGGATAGATTCCACCGGAATGGTGAGCTGAAGATTCTGCCCGATGCACGCACCAATTCTATAGTAGCACTTGCCGTGCGACCTGTAATCGAAAGCATAAAAAATCTGATCGAGCACCTGGATGTGCCGAGGCCCGAGGAGAGCGTAAACGTTCACGTTATAAAACTCTTCAATGCCGATGCGCAGGATCTGGTAGATTCTCTTTCCACGACCGTGGATGCTTTGACAGATCACGAGGATGCCGAACCGGTTCATATCACTGCAGACGTTCCGACCAATTCGTTGATAATTGCCGCATCGCCCCAGGATTTTCAGGTGCTGAGGGCTATCATCGAAGACCTCGATATCGTAAGGGAGCAGGTGCTGGTTGAGTTGCGAATAATGGAAGCCAGTCAGCGTGCCCTGAGAGAGATAGGTTTTGATTGGACGACCATGGATGCGCCGTCGGACGACAGCATAAGGGGCATAGGAGGAACTGACTTGGGGGTCAGGAGCGATATCAGAGGGCTGGGCCCGCCCGGGCTCAGGCTCGCCGAGCCGGGCGGGATGGCTGCGGCGCTGGTGAAAGGCGAGATGGTGGGCGCAATGCTGAGAGCCCTCGAGGCCAGCACGGACGTTGATGTGCTCTCTACCCCGCATATACTCACTTCCAATCACCAGAAGGCCAGTATATCGGTCGTTGAAAATATCCCTTTCGTGCGCGAAACGAGAATAGTTACGCAGGAGGACAGAGATGAGATCAGGACCTGGGATTACCGGGACGTTGGCATCAAGCTCGAAATAACACCGCACGTCGGCGCGGGTGGAATGGTGCGGATGCTGATCGGGAGCGAATTCAGCAAAGTGGTGGAAGAGGGAGAAGGACGGCTTCGCACGTCGAAGCGGGAAGCGGAGACAACCGTCGGGGTGCAGAGCGGCGAAACCGTCGTTATAGGCGGGTTGATACAGGACGATAAAGTGAGTGTGACCAAGCAGGTTCCCCTGCTCGGCTCCATCCCGGTGCTGGGGCATCTGTTCAGGACCAAAAGCGATGAAGTTGAGAAAACAAACCTTCTCATATTTATTACTCCCCATGTGCTGACCGACCGCAAAGAACTGGCCGATATGTCCGAAAGGAAGGAGCAGGAAGTTCAGGAGTCGCGGGCAAGCGGCGACGATGAGAAATGATTCTGCAGCGCGATTGCACGGTTTTACACAGACATCATGTCCGAGAAAAAAATAGGCAAAATATTGATAGAGCAGGCCGGGCTGGATGAAGAGACTCTGGCCGAGGCTCTGCAGCGCCAGAGCTCGATGGATGCATACAAAAGGATCGGGCGTTTGCTTGTCGAGCAGGGCGGTGTCAGCGAGGAAGATGTGATGCGCGCTCTTGCCCTTCAGTTTGACCTGCCGTATCTGAAGTCCATAGACCCCGACCGCCTTGACCGGAGCCTGGTCAGAGATATTCCGTTGCACTTTCTGAAAAAAAGCTGCATACTTCCCATTCTCGACGGCTCGGACGAGGTGTTGATAGTGACTTCGGATCCGCTGGACCTGGAATCCTTCGACTCCCTTGCCAACATACTCGACTGCGAGTGCCGTCGGGCCCTGTGTCTTCCGGATGCGATTGAGGAAGCTATAAGCCGCTATTTTTACCAGCAAACGGGCGAAGAAGATGCCGGCGCTTTATCCGAAGAAAAAGAAGAGCCTCAGGTTCAAGTGGACATGGGCGAGCAGGCGGAGGATTTGCTGAACCTATCGACGACCGCGCCCGTGATCAAGATGGTAAATTCAATGTTTTTTCAGGCCGCCAGGAGCCGGGCCAGCGATATACACCTCGAGCATTTTGAAGATGATATGAGGGTGCGGTTCAGAATAGACGGAGTATTGCACGACTCACAGCGTCTGCCCCTGCAGCATGCAGCGGCGCTGGTGAGTCGGCTTAAGGTGATGGCTAATCTGGATATTGCCGAAAAAAGGCTTCCGCAGGACGGGCGGTGCAAGATAAAGATAGGTGACGATAAAATAGATATCCGGCTCTCGATCATTCCGACGTCGAAAGGCGAACGGGTGGTGCTGCGGCTTCTCGATAAAAGCACCGCCCGGCTGGATCTGGGTAAACTGGGGTTTTCAGAGCAAGTGGCCGAGAGGTTTCGGGCTCTCGTGCGCAGCCCCCACGGTATAATACCGGTCACCGGGCCGACCGGCAGCGGAAAGACCACAACACTTTACAGTGCGTTGAGAGAACTGAATTCGGTGGAACAAAACATTCTGACCGTGGAAGACCCGATAGAATACGAATTGCCGGGGGTAGGTCAGATGCAGATTCGGCCGCGGATCGACCTGACCTTTGCCGGCTGCCTGAGACATCTTCTCAGGCATGACCCGGATGTTATCATGGTGGGTGAAATACGTGACCCCGAAACGGCGGACATGGCTATCAGGGCCGCGCTGACCGGCCATATGGTTTTCAGCACGCTGCATACCAATGATTCCGCAACGGCTATTACACGCCTTCTCGATATGGGCGTCGAACCCTATCTGGTATCATCCTCCATCCTGGCTATTTTAGCACAGCGCCTCGTGCGGGTAATATGCCCGGATTGCAGGGAAAGGGTGCCGGTCGACGAGCAGTCTAAAATCGCCCTTCAGATGTCTGAAAACATGGTTTGGGCGGGCCGGGGCTGCCGCGAATGTCTTCATACGGGGTTCAGGGGGCGGATTTCCATAGGAGAGTTTTTGGAGGTTAAAGAAGACATTCGCGATTTGATAATGCAGCGTGCAAGCGCCGATACAATCAAGCGGGCCGCTATAGCCGGCGGCATGACAACTCTGCGTGTAGACGGTCTGGATAAGGTAAGAAACGGCAAAACTACGCCCGAAGAAGTGATAAAGGTCACGCAGGACAGTCCGGCGGCCCCAACGCCCATTTCACAAACTGATAATCAGAAGTTTTAATTTATGCCCGAATATCAATACAGCGCATTGAGCGAGGATGGCAGGCGCCGCCGTGGCGAGATCGGCGCCGAAAGTGCTCAGGAGGCACGCGAAAAATTGCGTGCTATGGGGCTAAATGTGCTTTCGGTAAGCTCAGAGCGAAAAGAGGCGGGCGGCTCGACGGAAAGTGGGCGTATAGGACGGGTAAAAAAACGCGAAGGCGCCACCGCACTCAGGCAGCTTTCCACGCTGTTGCACGGCGGCATGGCGCTTGTGCCCGCCCTGAGCGCACTTTCAGAACAGCTTCAGGGAACAGCGCTCGGAAGAGTAA
>PWZK01000177.1 GCA_003567495.1 Candidatus Brocadiaceae bacterium | reverse complement strand
GTCGAGTTTTTCATGCCCTAAAACCATTTTTTCGATCCCGATCCCGATCCCGATAGCGATAGCGATAGCGATTGCTGGCATTGCCGCATAGTTCACAATATGAACGCCTGCCAGCCTGTCTGCCGCCAGGCAGGCTGCAGGCATGGGGTTCACTGAGTATTTACGCGCAGGCGTCCTCGCCTGCGCTACAAAAGGCAACCATGTAGTAAACCAACGTGGTTCACTGAACACTTACCATCCTCTGAACCCCTGAAAAGGGCAAAAATTTTTTTGCCCCTACAAGTAATGCGCAAATATGTCAGCTCTGTCGTTTTGCACACTCCAGGGTGTTTTGAAGCAGCATCGCAGTTGTGACCAGGCCTACTCCGCCCGGCACCGGGGTTATGGCGCCGGCGACCTCCACGGCAGAATCAAAATCCACATCCCCCACCACTTTGGTCTTTTTCTTTCCGCCCTCCTCAACCTTTACGCGGTTGATGCCAACGTCGATAATTGTCGCCCCCTCCTTGACCATGTCGCCGCTGACAAGCCCGGCTTTACCGGCGGCTACTATCAGAACCTCGGCTCGGCGCGTATGAAAAGCCAGGTCCTCAGTCGCTATGTGACAGCAGGTTACCGTGGGAGAATTCATCATTGAGCGCAGAAGCATTACCACGGCCGGCTTGCCCACTATCTCGCTATGGCCCACAACAACCGTTTCTTTACCTTCCAATTCGACACCGAAATCATTCAGCATGGCAATGACAGCGTGCGCCGTGCATGGTGATAGCGAAAAATCGCCATAGAACAGCCTCCCTATATTCGCCGGATGCACTCCTTCCACATCTTTTTCCGGCGTTATCTCCAGCTGCACAGCGCGCTGGTCAACTCCCTCGGGCAACGGCATAAGCTGTAGTATGGCATTGACAGAGCTGTCGTTATTCAGTTCGCGCATATACGCCTTCAGAGATTCAGTATCGTCCGCTCCGCCTATCCGTTCCGCATCGTGCAGCTCATATTCTATACCAACTTCCACGCAGGCTTTCCTCTGGCTCCCGGCGTAGTATTTAGCGCCGGCGTTGTCGGTCGCAAGCACTGAAACGAGCTTCGGCGCCACGGGCATTCTATCTACGGCTTCCTTCACTTCCGTTTTTATCCGTTCAGCAACAGGCTTGCCTTCTATCAGTTCTGCAGCCATGTCATACCACCTCTATAAAAGTTTACGTTTTACTCAAGCAGCAGCTTATACTCTATACTGTCTATCAAAGCTTCCCAGCTGGCATCTATAATGTTCTCGCTAACGCCTACCGTGCCCCAGGTATGCGTTTCATCGGCGCTCTGTATGATCACCCTCACCCGCGCGGCGGTAGCAGCCTTAGGGTTTATAACCCTAACCATATAGTCGGTAAGTTGCATCTTTTCAAGGCAGGGGTAATGGTGCTCCAGAGCCTTCCTGAGGGCGCCGTCAAGAGCATTTACAGGACCGTCCCCCTCACTTGCCGTGTGCTCCCGATGCCCGTTCACGGCAAGCTTGACTGTCGCATCCGTAACTATACCGCCATCCCCATGTTTGATCGTGCTTACGTGATAGCCTTCCACTCCGAAAAGCTTTCTGTAAGTGCCGCCGGCTCTGCGTGCCAGGAGTGCGAAAGAGCCCTCGGCGGCCTCGTACTGGTATCCCTGATTTTCCTTCTCTTTAACCGTCTCGAGAATACGTGCCGTAAGATTCTTATCGGGCGACATGCCAAGGCGTCCGAACAGTTCTCGCACCGCGGCTTTCCCGGAAAGCTCGCTGATCAGAAAACGCCGCTCGTTGCCCACATCCGCCGGATTAACGTGTTCATAAGTGCCGCTGTCTTTCAGCATCGCATCGACATGCAGTCCCCCCTTGTGCGCAAATGCGCTGGAGCCCACAAATGGCTGGGCGCCATGCAGCATCATGTTACCGGATTCATAGGCAAAACGCGACACTTCGGTAATTCTCTTCAGCCTCTCCCGCCCTATCGAGGTGAAAGGAGTTTTAAGCTCTATGATGGGCAGCACGACACAGAGATCGGTGTTACCACACCGTTCTCCAAGCCCGTTAAGCGTACCCTGCACGTGCCGGGCGCCGTGTTCCAGGGCAGCGATGGAGTTGGCCACCGCCAGGCCGCAGTCATTATGGCAGTGTATGCCCACTGAAGCGTTTGTTTGCCCGCATACTTCCGCCGTCACCGCGGCTACCTGAGAGGTAAGCGCCCCGCCGTTGGTGTCGCACAGCACCACGCAATCCGCTCCGGCCCCGACCGATACCCGAACGACATCCAGTGCATACTGCGGATTTTCGCAGTATCCGTCGAAAAAATGTTCCGCATCAAGTATCACGGTACGGTCCTGCGACTTCAGGAATTGTACGGAATCCTCGATCATGCGGAGGTTTTCCTCGGCACTGGTGTCCAGCACTTTCCTGACGTGCAGGTCCCAGGCTTTGGCCACTATGGTGACCACCGGGGTATCGGCGTCGAGCAGCGCCCGGAGTCCGGCATCCTTCCCGGCCTCCCCGCCAGCCCGCCTGGTGGAACCAAAAGCGGCGACAGAGGCGTTTTTAAGACCCAGCGACGGAACCTGCCTGAAAAACTCCGCATCTTTCGGGTTCGACAACGGATATCCGCCCTCTATGTAATGGATGCCGAGCCTATCCATTTCCACAGCCGTCTGAAGCTTTTCTTCCAGAGAAAGGGAAAAACCTTCAGCCTGGCAGCCGTCGCGCAACGTGGTATCGTATGCAAAAACCTGGTTTTTTTCTTTAGCGTTCATTGGCGTTATTTTTTATCTTCGGGCGTTTCATTTTTTTCATCATCTTTTCCGTACTGCTTGAGTATATCGGCTATCTCACGAAGCCGGCGGTCAACGCGGCCAAAAAGCGAATCTTTCGGATAACGGCCGTCCTTGTCCGGCGCGCCTGCAGGAATACCGGTCAGAAGTTCGATACCCTCTTCAATATTTTCCGCCGTATAAATGCTGAATTTATTGTCTTTGGCCGCATCTACAACTTCCTGACTGAGCATCAGGTCTTTTGCGTTGCGTGCCGGGATCAAAACACCCTGAGCGCCACTGAGACCTTTTCGCTTGCATATCTCGTAGAACCCTTCTACTTTTTCGTTCACCCCCCCTATCGGCTGCACCTGCCCCATCTGGTTGACCGACCCGGTCACAGCGATGTCCTGTCTCAGTGGCACGTCGCTCAAGCTCGAAAGCAGGGCGTAGAGTTCGGCGCAGGATGCGCTGTCGCCATCGACATGTGAATAAGATTGTTCGAACCCGAGAGTGGCCGTCAGGCTGAGGGGTTTATCCTGCCCGAATTTTTTGGAAAGATATCCGCCGAGTATCATGACGCCTTTGTCATGGACACTGCCGCTCATCTTGCTTTCGCGTTCGATATTGACCACTCCCTGGCGGCCTACGGACGATATACAGCTTATGCGACTGGGTTTGCCGAAGCTATAGCCGCCCATTTGCAGCACAGCAAGGCCGTTGATCTGCCCGGTTACCGAGCCTTCGGTGTCTATGATAAGTTCGTCTTCTTCTATCATGTCCTGAAGCTTGTCCTGCACCATTCTCAGCCGGCGGTCCCTGGAATCGAGCGCGTCAGACACATCCTCCGCCTTTACAGCGCCGTTTCCATTTGATTTTGCACGCTGTGCAGCTTCGGCAAGCACATCCGCCACTTGCATGAATTCGGTCGAAAGTCTGTCCTGTCGGCCCGCAAGGCGCATGCCGTACTCTATGAGCCGGGCCGAAGCTTCTTTATCGAAATCTGGCATATCATGCTGCTTGCACTGGCTGCTTATGAAAGCCGCATACTTTTGGAGATGCTCATCGCCAAATTTCATTTCCACATCAAAATCGGCTTTTATCTTAAAAAGACGGCGGAAATCTTT
>PWZK01000304.1 GCA_003567495.1 Candidatus Brocadiaceae bacterium | reverse complement strand
GCCAAGCTGGGGCTCGGCGCTCCCGGGTACATCATTCCTCACTGACCGGCTCCGGTAGCACGACCACGCGGAAACCAGGCCGGCTGCTGCTGTAGGTCGGAGGGGAATAACCGCGGTAAGCTGTTCGCAGGTAGGCTGCGGAACTGCGCCACGATCCACCGCGTACCCTGCGGTTATAAATACCACCTGCCGGGAAGAACCCCACAGGATCGATCCGCGGCTTCTTGACGTTAGTATAGTCCTCATACCAATCAAGGCACCACTCCCACACGTTCCCGTGCATGTCATACAGACCCCATGCGTTCGGTTTCTTTAGACCCACCGGTCGCGTCTGCCGGTTGCTGTTGCCCGAGTACCAAGCATAATCGCCCAGCCGGTCGGCATCGTCCCCAAAATAAAACTCCGTCTCGCTTCCCGCGCGTGCCGCATACTCCCATTCGGCTTCGGTGGGAAGACGAAACCGGCCGTCTTCTCTCTCACTTAGTTTTTCAGCAAACTCCACAGCGTCATTCCATGACACCCCTTCCACCGGCCGATTGTCTCCTTCAAAGTGACTTGGATTCTCGCCCGTGATTCGTTCATACTGCGCCTGCGTGACCGGCGTCCTGCCCATCCAGAATCCCTCCGTTATCCTGACGCGGTGATGGGGATGTTCGCGTTCATACCAGCTCGTTTGGCCGCCATAGCGCCGCTCGGCCTCCTGAGGCGATAGCCCGCTGCCGCGCATGTACTCACCCGGTGGAATCCACACAAACTCCACCTCAACGCCGCCGCCCAGGTCCACGGTTTTTGTTGCACCGGCCTGCGGCTCCCGGATCTCCTGTGAAACGTCTTTTGCCGGCTCCTGGTGCTCTGCTTTCTTCTCAACTCGCCCGGGTTTTTCGGATAACGACGCATCTGAATCAGAAGCAGGCTTCTTAAATCCCAGGCTGTGCAAAGCGCCTATGAATTCTTCAAGGCTCTGCCAGCGATCCTCTGGTTCAACCTCCAGGCACTTTTCTGCCATATCGTCCCAGACCAGGTCGAGACCATCGACGACACGTGAAGGCGGTTTGGCCATAGCCCTTGGTTTGGTTCCCGTCACCATACGGTACATCATAACGCCCAGCGCATAGATATCGCTGCGCTCATCGGCCGGGCGGCCTTCCTCCTGCTCCGGGCTCATGTAGCCGTAGGTGCCCAGCACCGCACCGGTGCTGCTGCGCTCTACGCGTTTTTTCTCGACAAGCGTCTCCTGATCACCCAGCGACATCGACATCTGCACCGACTGTGCGACCATGCTGCGAACGTTCTCCTCGCCGATCACGCGCGCCAGGCCAAAATCGCCCACCTTCGCCTCCGCCTGGCCGAGGTCTTTTGACGTAAGCAGAATATTGGCCGGCTTCAGGTCGCGGTGCACCACGCCCTCGCCGTGTGCATACGAGAGCCCGTCGCAGACCTGAAGCATAATATTTATTGTCGTTTCGGGATCGATACGCCCTTCCTCAGCCAGCGCCTCTTCCAGGTCATAGGGTTCCTCACCGGAGTCGGCAGCAATGAAGTCCATGACCAGGTAATACTGACCGCTTTCCTCGTCGGAGTGCGTCACATGCACAATATTATCATGCCGCAGCCGCGCCATGGTCTGGAGCTCGGTATGGAACCGCTCGACGAACCCTTTCCGCCCGGAGAACTCGGAGGGCAGGATTTTAAGCGCATGGAGCGTTTTCTGCATCTCATGGCGCACCAGGTAAACCTGCCCCATCCCGCCGCGTCCGAGCAGTTTGATTACAGAGTAGCGCCCGAGCTTCGTGCCGGGAGCGAGTTCATCCCTGCCGGAGCCGCCGCCGTCAGGCCCCGGCCCCATCGTATCCATATCGCCTATTGAATTGTCCATGTTCCTTTTTCTGTTTATATTATATATAACGTTTTCATACTGCAACTTATTGTAATTAAAACACGCGTTTTATTCAAAAGAGTATGAGCATCTAACTTTCTACTACATCAACCCCTTATATCGTCGTATATTAAAGGCTTTCCACTGTAAAAGGGGCTGTTTCTGTATATTTTGCTGCAGATGTTCAGAATCCGTCAGCAGCGAGGATTCTACTATCCCCTTCTCAAGCAGCAAATCCAAAAATTGAAGTTCGCTATCTTTGAAAGGAAGGATGATGCTCAAAGCTTCCTGACACTCCTTTACAAGGAGCCTGCCATAGCTTGCCGGATCGGCAAGTCTGCTTGCAAAATCATCTCTTAGTGTAGGAATTAACTGGCGATTCAAATCTTTTGAATCGAACTTTACATCGTTTACGGATATTTGACGCCAGTCCTTGCGGTTCATGGCACCATAAACGACAAAAGCGATTCTAACCTGCTGATGGTCCAATTTATCCATACCGAGAATAAGGTGGCAGTCGAACAAATCCCTCGCTTGCCTGCGGGCAAAAAGTGCTGCAAGCTTGCCCGCAGCCAGTTCCTGCAGATCAAGAACAGGTATAGCACGAGCCTTCCAGGTTCCAACTTGAAAAGAGTCACTAATATCCACTGACCATAAGGGCAGTCGAAACATAAAATTTATATCCAGCTCCAGGTTTCCCTGCCCGCCTGATGCACTTTCATAGCGCAGCAGCCATTTACCGCCTGCATGTTCTTCAGATGTCCGAATGACAGTTAGCTGCTGCCTTGCCAATACCGCCCTTAATGCCTTTTCAATCTTCGGGCGCTCACATTGCATCTTTTCAAGCTCAACGGCTCCGATGTAATTTAAATCAATATCCACCGAGAGGCGCGGCACGTTGAACTTAAAAATGTTTAGTGCAGTTCCACCTTTCAAAACCAGCTTCCCTTTAAGAAAGGGATGTGTTTGAATCGATTCAAGCACTGCAAGGAGGCGGGCGACTTTTTCAATTAACTCCGGCCGGAAACCGGTCGATTCGGATTCTGCCGCCAGTATCTCCGGAGATAGCTTCATACAACCTCCCCCCATACACGTTCATACACTTGCGTCGGTACCACCAGGTTCCAGCCCGAGACCAACCGGCCCGAATTGCGATTGGAACGCTCCATATAATGAGGCTGCACAGGGCGTTTGTTTCGTAGAGTTTTAAGATAACGTTCTTCAACCATAAATGTTTCCCGGTGTTGTTCAAGGAAAAACCCCACTTTTGCCGCTGTCGTTGCATTGTTTAAAATCTGCACATACTCAACCACCTTGTCAAGATCAAAAAACTCGATGGATTCCAGCGATCTCCAGATTTCCTCCCAGCTTCCGGAAACATCGGGCCGGTGCAGGACATCGACGAGCGTGCGTTCCAGACAGGTAACCAAAAGCTCAACGCCAAAACGTTCTTCAGGATGAGCACTGAATTTTTCTTGACCGGTGATCCGGAGCGCCTTGGGAAATTTGATGCCGCGATATTCTTGAGCGCGAAATGTAAACCTGAGCAGTGGACGGCCTGCGGAATACGTGATACAGCGACGCAAGAAGTAGGACTTCCCATAGAACTGAAGCGCAGCCTGGTGTGATATCACCGCATCGTCGGTCAGCCTCGATGCAATAAGAAATGGGTCGATCGGATATGTGTCAGGATCGGCCTCCGGCGGCACGACCGCATATAAATTATTACGCACCCGCACGATACGACCGGATTTCTGGTAGTACGAGAGTATGGACTCCCTTGTCCTTTCTCCGACTTCACTGTGAGAAGCCAGATGCCTGTCCAGATCATCCCCGGTGAATACCGGATATTTACGCAAAAACACATCGTGTTTCATGGCAGCCTCCTTGACAACGTTTCTTATTACCCATATTTATTATATGGGTTTTGTGCCATAATGTCAATGAAAGAGCTAAAATAAAAGCCCGGGGGTTTGCATTTTATATCCGTTGCCGTTTACGCCGTTGCCTTACCATTCGTAATTC
>PWZK01000315.1 GCA_003567495.1 Candidatus Brocadiaceae bacterium | reverse complement strand
TATCATCTTTCTTGCCTTTTCGTACAACCCTTGACCAATGGCACGATTAAGACGGTTGAAATAGGTATCGTGGGAACCGGAGCTTGCCAGACTCTCCCGAATTTTTTTCTCAGCTTCTTCGAGCGAAAGTTTTTCTTCTTGCAATCCTGCTGCAGTTTCTGCGCCCAGCCTGATAGCTTCCCGCACCTCTCCCTTGCTTAGCATGATATCAAGCTTGCGGCTCAAAATTGTATCCCTTGCCCATTTATCATCAAATACTCTCAAGGCATCCTCGAGCAGTCGCAACGCCTTATCGGAGTCTTCTTCAGCGATTTTATCGGCCTTTCGAGAGAAGCCTTGTGCCAATTCCATAGCCTCTTGGTCGGGGCCTGCCGGAGCGTCACTGTCTAACATTTCGTGAACATCCCTTAATCCACCTTTAGGTCGGTCATCTAAAAAATACAAAACGCCCATTCCCACAAAATAACCCAACAGGATTGCCAATACAATTTTTGTTACTTTTCTGTCGAACATAAGCAAAACCTCCTTTATTCTACTTATTCAGATTTATTATTTATTTACGCCGCCGCCAATTTTTTTATTGCAGCCAGAGCATAAGCAATACCAGCGTAAATACCTAAATAGGCAACAATTACGATAAGCGCGGCAATTAGTGCAAATATGGTAAGGGCATCAAGAAATTTCACAGGATTAATAACCACCACCCGCCGGCTCTCATTCCCCTCGGAGGAAAAAACTCTCCCACTAAAAGTATTTTCATCGTAGCTGCATCTAAGTTTTATATATCCGAGCTGGAATGCATTTCCAGTAGAAAAAGTGAAATTTATGGGGCTTTTTTCTTCGCCGGATTTGTGGCTAGAAAATCGTGGTGGTCTCCAATCCCATTCATAAAAAAGCGAAGGATAGTAATCCAAAGTAGTCCACCATTCATTTTCAAAGCGATCTTTTACTCCAGATCCCGCAATTACTGGCGCCTTCGAAATAGCTATCATACCAACACCTATAGGGTCCCAAGCCCCGCCAACAGCTGTAATGTCGATGTCGCCAATTTCTGGAAAAACCATCGTCACTGCTTCAATTTCAGGACAATGTTCGTGTGTGACTCTAATCCACGTTGGATTTTCTATAGGTACTGTCGGCGCAGTATATTTTGCCGACGTAGCGCTTTCTTTTGTGATGCTTCCATGTTCCGAACTCCAGGTTAGCGACGTTTCACCAACGGGAACGTCGGGGGAAGGTTTTGCCCAGAACCAACGTTCCTTCCCGGCATATACCCCCGGTCCACCCTTTTCCGTGTAAAGCAGGAATTCAACAAAATAAACGACCAGATTGTCCCGTTCACCGCATTGCAGACATTCGGCTGTAATGGTGTGCCCGCCATAATCGATATCGCTCTCTTCGGACGGTTTAAGCTCGAATGACTCGGCAACGACTTCTTTGACTTTTTCAGCTTCTACGTCCCAAAGGGTCCACTTTACATCCCCATTATCAGAGCATCCCCCTTCGGCTTCCAATTCCTTTTTTTCGTTATAGCACCAGTATGGAACTTCTTTGGTCCAAACGATTCCTATATTGCATCCCCCTTCGTCAAACATCCTTTTCCGCAACCAGGGGCTGAAAAGGTCTCCGATGCCGGAACCCAGCAAGCCGTATTGCTGAGGCTGCTCTGGAATGGTCCTGACCATTATCTGGCTGTCGGCTTCGATTTCAATCACCCCGCCCACAGTTCCGGCGGTATAAAGAGCGGTGGCTTTGCCGTCGCTGCCCGTATTGGAACTGCTTTCTATAGAGCCATAATCCCCGTGTGAGGTACCCTCATAGTCAGGCTCGGTGTCATCAATAACACCCCTGCGATCTTCCGGGTCCAGATCGCCGAAATCCACGCCGTGTTGGTCCTGTGCGGTAGCGTTTAAACTATCGATGGTCCAGAATCTGAATTGCCATAGCAGAACTCGTCCTTCCATATTCTCACCCCGGTAGGTGAGATGTGCAATGTTTTTTGCCTGTGACTCGCCGTCGGCGGGCAAGGACGTAAGTCGCTGGTCCGGATTTTCGGGATCACGAAACGCAAAAAGGTCCATCTCCGGCGGCTCATATTCAACCTCTACCTCTGCCTCGCTGGCTTCATATTCCGCTTTAACGGTAACTTTGAAAGGCAGCTCTCCGGAAGCCAGGTTACCTGACGTTAAAGTAACCTCAGCCTTCCCATCTTCATCGGTAACGGCGCTGGCCGCGTTCAAAGTCCCCTTATCCAGTGGCGGCAGGTTCGGATCATCGATGTTATGCCCCACTATCTCAAATTCTATTGTACGGCCCTGGAGTGCAGGCGTCAACGTAGCAGTGAGGGTGCTCCGGCAGATATCTATGTCCTCGCCACCGGCACATATCTGATTGGTTACGGCTGTTAATGTCAAACCGGTCACATACACAACTCTCTCGTCGCTGTCGCAGTCATCGGTGTTGGGACACCCGGCAACGGCGACATATTTACCGGGCAGAATCTGGCCCGGATCGAACACGAAGGATTCTCCTTTACCCGTTTTAACAGGATCGTCTTCTTCCTTCGCCGTAAGCGTCCAGTCCACATTGTCCAGATCATCGGGGCAGTTGCTGTCTTCGGTCAGCTCCAGCATCTCAGGAGCGCCTTCATGGCATACGTAGAGCGGCTCATCTGAGTCCTCGATTTTTATCACGCATTCTCCTGCAACGATTACGTCCCTCCTGTCACTGCCGCAGTCATAAACAGCCGGACAATCGGCTTCGGCAATATAAGCCCCCGGCACGAGTTCGGCTGGATCGAACTCAAAAGACGTCCCTCCACCTGTTTTCGCGGGCATCTCCTCATCCTCAGCCGTCAGCTTCCACATCACATTTTCCAGATTGCTACAGTGACTGGTCGGGGTCAGGCTCAGAGTCTGCGTGCCTTCCCCATAACTTACCACCAGCAGCTCGTCTGAATACTCTATTTCGATATGAACAACAGTATATTCTGCAGGTTGTTCCGCCCGGTCAAATCCTTGCGCATTTGCATAGAATTCTTTACACCCGGCGGTTTCGGCCTCATGATGGACCGTCGCAAGACCGTCTTCATCCGTATTTGCAGTGTATATCGGTATGTTGCCTTCCTCATCCCGACTGAAGGTTACTCCAATATTCTCTACCTGGTTAGGCTCCCCCAAAAGCTGTGCCGATATCAGCACCTCTTCACCGATACAAATTGCAGAGGGGGAAACAGTGACCACCACATATGCTCCAATGATAACCAGCCTGAAATCCCTCCCGCAATCCTCAATCGCGGGACAATTAGCCACGGCCCTGTATCCACCAGGGTCGAGTTGTCCCGGGTCAAAATCAAAGGACGAACCCACACCACTTTTGACAGGTTCTTCTTCATCATCCGCCGTCAGGGTCCATTCGACGCTTTCCAGATCAGCACAGTAGCTTTCTTCGGTAAGCTCAAGAGTCTGTGTTTCTGTGTACTCACAGACTATCAAAGGCTCCGCGGAGTACTCGATCATTATCTTTATTCCATGCAGCTCAAACTCAGTGCTGGAAGTGCCGCACTCCGCCTTTATCCCATACTCGCCCGGAACGTCCGGTGTTACTGAAACCGTTGCACTGCCGTCTTCGGGATCTTCTATCTCGGAACCGGTCGGACTGTCACTGATTGACCATTTCGGGCCGTTTTGGGGAAAATCGACTCCAGAGGGCCGGGACCTGGCCTCAAGCGTAAGGGACTGACCGACACATACATGCCCAGGCCCTTCGTCGTCGGTTCCTGAAATCACCACAAAATCAACAGCTACCGCGGTCAGAAAAACTGAAAAAGCATGCTGGTCCGTATCCACCACCTCTCCGTTCTCGCCCTCCGGGTCGTATATCACCGTGGCTGTTACGGTAACCTGTACAGTCCTGTCGTCTTCCATATACG
>PWZK01000305.1 GCA_003567495.1 Candidatus Brocadiaceae bacterium | reverse complement strand
GCCGACGCTCTTTCAACCGCTTTGAGCGTAATGGAGCCAGCGGCCGGGGTGTCCCTTGTAAACTCACTGGACGGTGTCGAGTCTATGATTATGGAAAGAAGAAGAGAAGGAGAAAAAGTTGAATTTAAGTTCTATTATTCCGACGGATTCAAAAACATGATGGCGGGTTAACCCGATGGCTGAGATAATCAACAAATTACCGCCATGGCTCAGCAAGCGGTTGTCGGAGCCGGGCAAGCACTCCGCAGTCAACGCTGCACTGGGTCGGCTGCGTCTCAGGACGGTTTGCAGGGAGGCACATTGCCCGAACATATGCGAATGTTTTGCACGTGGCACGGCCACCTTCATGATTCTCGGGCATAACTGTACCCGCAGTTGCAGCTTCTGCGCCGTTGCGACAGGCGTTCCGGAGCCGCCTGAGCCCGATGAGCCGCAAAGGGTGGCCATGGCCGCTGCTGAGCTCAAGCTCAGGCACGTGGTTATTACCAGCGTAACGCGCGATGATCTCCGGGACGGCGGCAGCAGGCAGTTTCAGCGCACTATAGGGGCTGTAAAAAAGGCAACCGAAGCGACCGTTGAAGTGCTTACCCCTGACTTCGGCGGACGTAATGCCGATATAGATCGCGTAATCGACGCGAGGCCGGATATTTACAATCATAACCTGGAAACCGTGCGGCGTCTCTACCCCGAAGTGCGGCCTCAGGCAGACTACCGGCGTTCGCTCGCACTGATCCGCCGCGTTGCGGATGCAGGGGGTATTGCAAAAAGCGGGCTGATGCTCGGGCTGGGCGAGACAGAAGCGGAGCTTCTGTCTGTAATGAAGGACCTGCTGGACGCCGGATGCAGCGCCCTTACCATGGGCCAGTACCTTCCGCCCTCCGGCGCACACTTTGGAGTGAAGGAATACGTGCATCCAAAACAGTTCAAACGAATGGGCGGGGAAGCCCGCAATCTGGGATTTAGAGCCGTTGCAAGTGCACCGTTTGTGCGAAGCAGTTATAATGCCGGCCTGATGGCCGGTGAAATTGCAGGGGAAAAGCAACATTAAAGAAACTTGGAGGGACAGTCGATGGAATATGAAGTAAAACTGCCGGATCTGGGCGATGATGCCGGAGAAGAAGCCGAACTTTCGTTCTGGTACCTGGACGCCGGAGATACCGTTGAGGAAGGAGAAGACCTCGTGGAAATGGTAACCGATAAGGCGGCGTTCACCGTACCTGCGCCCAGGAGCGGAACACTCAAGGAAATTGCAGCCCGGGAAGGCGAGAAAGTCGCAGTAGGACAGAAAATGGCGGTTATGGAGGTATGACTCCGGCATGGAAACCTGCAAAACACACAAAAAGGCGGTGGACAGATTAAAGTCTCAGCTGCGAAACGGAATGCTGCCGCACGCGCCCCTTTTTGTCGGGCCTGAAGGGGTTGGCAGGCTGGATGTTGTACGCTCGCTTACGGCGGCATTGTTCTGCACGGAGAACCCGGACTCGGCCTGCGGGAATTGTCCCAGTTGCCGGGCATTTGAGAGTGGAGAGCACCCCGATTACCGCGAGTTCGGCGTGCCGGAAGGTCGCCGGTCACTGCCGATAGAAAGCATACGCGAACTTCAGACCGCAGCGTCCAGGAAGCCCGTAATGGGCCGCCTGCGAGCTTTCACCGTCCGGGATGCCGAGCTAATGAGCACGGAAGCCGCCAATTGCTTCCTGAAAACACTGGAGGAACCGCCCGGTGAATGCTACCTGTTTTTGATAGCGACGGGGTTGCGCAATCTGCCGGAGACGATCGTAAGCCGCTGCCAGGTGATAAAGCTGACCGGACTGGACCCCGAAACCGTTAAAATGCGTTTATGCAACGACGGCATAGACCCGCAAGACGCTGCCTGGCTCGCGATGCGCAGCTGGGGCAGCCCGGAGAGAGCGAGCACGTTTTACGGGCGGAAAATGCACGAGTTCAACCGCGAGCTTGTGGAAAAAACGCTGTCTATGAACCTGAACTGTAACTTTATAATGAGCGATTTTTTTCAGGAAAGTGCAAAAAAGTCCGGGGCTGATGCCGCACAACAGAGGACAGCGTTACAGGAACTGCTGGAGTGTCTGGCCGTAATATACCGCGACATAGCCACATTGATAAGAGAACCTGACGGAGAGATTTTTAACGAACACGCCAGAGACGCACTTGCCGCATATGCATGTGACTACGACCTTGACGCAGCACTGGATTGTGCCGACAAAACGCTGCTTGCACTCGAGAGAATCGGTGCCAATGTCAACCGGCGAATAGCACTGGACGACTTGTTTTCGTCGCTGCCGAGACCTTCTCGCTGACGGATATATTCAGCGAAGCAGGTTTCAATCCAGCCCTGTAGGGGCGGCATAATCACCAGAGCTCAAAAAAGCGTGTTTGTCCATGCCCGGCGTCCCTGCGCATCCTCGATTTCCAGGCGGGCGTAGGACCAGTCGGAAGGCAGTTCAAACTCGGCTTCAGTCAGCAATTCACCGTCGAATGAACCCGTTCTCGCCCCTTTGCTATTCGGGCCGGCCATGCGTGCGAATTTTACCGGAGAGGTGCAAACTGTGACGGCCCCGTCCTGAAGCGTTATTGAGTGAAATTCCGGGCCGCAGGTTGAATAGAAGTTGCCGGCTTTTATGGCGTTCAAAATTGCTTTCCGGCTGAGATCCGGAGCATTGACCATTATCCATCCGCCGTCCCATCCGGGATGTTCCGGTTTTACGTGAGCGTCATCGACCGCAAAACCAAGAATATCGTGTTGCTTAAGAAACGAGTCCCAAATAAAAAGGCCCGAACCTTTGCCGTTAAGCCACCGGCAGACATGGTTATATATCTCCACGCCGTGGAATTTATGGCGTAGTCCGTCCTCAAAAGAGTTACCGGTCCAGTGGGGATGCGCAAGTATTACAATCCCGCCCTGGCTGCGTGCGATCTCAAGATTCTCTTCGAGGCTTTTATCGGAGGATACGCCCTCAAAACTGCCGAGGCAAACGATATGGTAGATTGACCCGCCGCCGTCGGTGCCGCCCAGCTCCACGCCGTCGAGCCACAGTAGCGGAAAGTCGCCCGCTTCAGAGACGACGTCCGAGGCAACGTGGTGATCTGTGCGGAACAGAAAATCGTAACCCGCCCCGGCGTACATCTGTGCCAGTTCGCTCGCAGTCTTTCCGCCATCGGAAGCGGTTGTGTGGATGTGAGTATTGCCCTTATACCATTCACCTCGACATTCATAACGAAATTTTTTAGACATTTTCCGATCTCTGTAATTTTGGATTTGTTTGAAAACATATCGCTCTCTCAGCGCTTGCCTTTCAGCAGTTCTCGCATGGCTTCGGTTTCGTCCTTAAGACCATATTTTTCTCTGATGGAATGAAAAAGGCCTATGCCATGGTCACGGACGGTAAATGTTGCAAGCGTTGGGGTAAGGGAGCATTCAACATCACATGATGTCGAATAAGAATGTTCAATAGCATTGTTCAACATCTCGCAAAATGCATAATTCACCGTTTCGTAAGCGGCGGAGGAAAGTCCGCTTTTAAGATTGAGTATGAGATTCATTTCGTCGAAAACCGCGTCTTCCTCCAGCCCTTCGGTACGATAGCGTTTTCGTTCCGCAACTGTTGCAGGCGCTCCGTCGCCGGGTACGTATTCGGTACCTCTACCCCTTCCAACTTTGAATACTTTTCCTTCCTCCTGCAATTTGTGCAGATGTTTGTTTACTGCCTGGCGTGAAATCCCAAGCTCCCGCGCGCCATCGCGGCTCCGGAAACCCCGTCGCCGACACGCACAGCCTGCAATATCTTTTCCCTCATATCCATATCATCATCATACATTATCGTCAACTTTTTGTCAACGTTAGAGGAATTTGCGCTGTAACGTTTTTTGCGTATCCCGGAACGCAGATTGTTCCGAGATTATCCCTGTTTCCAGAGATTGCCGGGCGCAAATTCCTTTATT
>PWZK01000247.1 GCA_003567495.1 Candidatus Brocadiaceae bacterium | reverse complement strand
TCCCTGCTCGCCACCGGCACAAACACGGTGACGTCGGACTCAAGCGCCAGCGTCATGCATGCCAGATCCTGCCCCGCTTCGAGTTCTCCCTCGTATTTATGGCGCTGCCGGTGAACCTCTCCCTCACTTATTTCAATGACGCAGCGCCCGCAGACACCTTTTCCGCCACAATCGTTACGAATACGCACGCCGGCCCTGCGGGCCGCATCCAGCAAACTGGTCCCTGGCCCGACCTCTATGCTCAGATCCGATGGTTTGAAAGTAACAAGCGGCATGTATTGAATTCCCCTACCCGGACAAGCCGGAATCTGGAATTAGGCGCTTAGTATTGTCGATGTCCTAAAAAAACAATGTCGTTTGCCGTTCAGTCGTAGCCGTTGTCGTGGTCGTTTTATTAATTCTTTTTCAAGCGGAGTCTTGAAAAAGAATTAGCTTCTTCCACTCGTTCTTCAGGTAGTTTGGAAGCCCGGAAGCCTCCTTCGGTCCGACCAGCACCGAGGAGCCGCTCTCTTCCTCAAGCTCTCCGCTTATTACCGCCACAAGTCCGGGTATTACGGGGCGCCGGTAGGGCTCCTCAAGAGCCTCAAAAGCACCGGTCTTTTCAAGTGCCTCGCTGACCTGTTCGGCCCCGAACTTATCGGCCGCCCACGCGGTAAGCACGCTCGTGCCTTCGGTATCGACAGCGAGTATGCGCGTGGGCACACGCGAGGACTCCACTTCGCTCAGCACGCTGTAATAGGTAAGAGAGAAATTGGTGGTAACCAGCAGCGGCGATTTATCGTCGGGTTCGTTTACATCGTAAAGTTTCGGCTCCACCTGCACCGGCACCTGCGGATCGATATATATGCTCTGCCGCATGGTGAGCACGGGAAGTATGTATTCGGGCGAATCCACCGAAAGCAACACGATACCGGCGTATTTGGCAACGTAGTGGCAGGCTTCAAGAGACTGCTGCGCCGGGTCCCCGGCCCACGCGCACACCATCACCGGGTAGCCGAGCGGACGATGGGTTTTATTTATGGCGGCCCGCCTTGCGCAGGTCAAAAATTCGAGCCCTTCGGCCGGCCCCACCTCGCCGGGGCACAGCACCATGTCTTCAACCCCCGCATCCTTTGCTTTCTGCGCGGCGCTGTCGCACTCCTCCAGAGTCCCTTCAACGACAAGCGGCAGTTTTTTTTCCGCCGCCAGCTCTATAAGGGCGTCGCCGGGACCTCCACGCTGCCAGATCAACGGGCGCAGCTCCGCCAATTCACCGGCGGCCTCGCAAAGCGCCGTAGCCTCTTCAGCTATCAAAATCAGTGGCAGGCCGAGCTTATCGTGCAAAGCCTGCGCCGCTTCTTTCAGACTCGCGCCTTCACCCGAGCTACAATTGACGGCAACGGTATCTACAAATATCTCTTCTCCTATGCGCTCGAAGTGAAGTGCGGCGATTTTTTCCGCTTTTACATCTATATCCTCCGTATCTTCCACCATGACGGCAATGCCGGGCTTGTGATGAAACTTCTCGTCGTGCCGGAACATAACGGTTTCGTTCCCGATCTGAAGTTTGCCATCGCCCGAGCCGATGGTGACTAGTTTCTGAGGCGGCGCGCTTGCCGCGCCAAGCTCGTTCCTGGCGTCTTCGGAAACATGCGGACATTCATCGACCGCCGCCTGCTTGGAGGCGACTTTCATGGCGAAAGCAAGACATGTCGGTACGCCGCAATCGCCGCAATTTGTCTTCGGCAACAGTTTATAGATATCAAGTCCGGTCAGAGCCATAGACTACCTCCTTTGGTTGAGGAAATGATTTTTGAATTTATGCGACGGTACATATTCTGTATGTTGTAGCATATAGGACTTATAGGTCCTATAAGTCCTATAAGTCCTATATCAACGACTCCATGGACATTGCAGGATGTCCGGCTTTCTGTAGAAATTCGATAAGTTTCTCTGCATCCTCGGCCACCGTTTCATCGCCTATTTTGTCCACGAAATCGGGATCGCCTATCTCCTCGCCGCGGCGTTTAAGATCGTCTTTCATCTCTTCTTTAAGCTCCTTCGGCATCCAGACCAGGCGTTCCAGGCCGCCCTCGTTGCTGATAAATTTCTCGCTCAGCAGGTAGCGGCGCCCCACACCCAGGAATCCGGGCGTCTGAACGCCGCCGCCGACCTGGCCGGCAAGCGTGCTGAAAGGCATTCCTATCGGTGTCATTCCCTCGTATTCCCTGTTTACTATCATAACACCGTTAGCCTCCGGCACCATCGCCACTATGCATTCGAAACAGCCGCAGGACGTAGCAGGATTGTCCATTATAGAATACTGACAGTACCGCTCTACAGAACGGCTGCTGTTTTCATACACAAACTTATTCACACCCTCCCACTCGCCTTTTTCCGGGGAAAGGGTCTTTTCTTTCTCTATCGGCTGGTTACATCCGGTCGGGTTGATCTGTTTGGCAGCCTTGCAGTCGAGCCAGTCATAAGCGCCGCAGAGACCCGGCCGTTCCGGGCTGACCACGCACACGTGGTTCGGTGCGAAGGTCTGGCACAGGGTGCATGAATAGAACACGTCCACGTCCTCATCCTTCATGCCGGCGAGCTTTGCATCACGCACCTCGTAAGCTTTTTCGGCTGCCTCAGTCAGTTTTTCAAGCTCCGATTTATCCGTTATAAGGCGCACCGCAACCTTGTCGGCAATCTGCCCGAAATCGTCGTGTAGCTTTGCGTGCAGCATTTTTCCTATATGCCCGAGCCGAAATCCGGCCTCATGCGCATTCTTGCTTATCCTGATCCATGCGATGCTCCTCTGGCCCATGTGCATTATTCCGCTGGCATGGTTGACATACAGATGTATCTGGCGCTCGAGTATGCCCTCGAAATCTTCCTGCATCTCGCGTCCGGCCACAAGCACCTCTATGCCCATGTCCATGGCCGAACCGGCCTCCACATCGTCTATGTCGTCGCCGACCACCTCGATATCACCGTCGGTTATGTCCTCCAGTCCCACCGTATGGAGGTATTCGATGGCATGCGATTTTTTACCTCCGAACTCCACCTGAAGATCGTCTCGCCGCACGCGCTCGCCCTCGAAGGCGGCGGCAAACGGCACCGGCACATCGACCTCCTCGACCTTGACTTTCACCCCTCGCACCTCGATGCAGCGCGGCACCAGTTTCTCGTAATCGGTCTCCCTGGTAAGCGCCTCGTATGTGGTTACGCCTGTGGGGTGTATCTCCGGGGTAGTTTCGTGGTCGCTTATAACCGGGTAACCCATCATTATGGCGGCGGCGCCGGTAGCATACCAGTCGTCCGGTATTTCGCCGAATGTCATCCCGAACGCAAACACGCGATCTCGCGAATACTCGAGAATCTCCTGATATT
The DNA here is from genome assembly GCA_003567495.1 of Candidatus Brocadiaceae bacterium. Taxonomy (GTDB): domain Bacteria; phylum Planctomycetota; class Brocadiia; order SM23-32; family SM23-32; genus PUMZ01. The sequence goes on along the minus strand of PWZK01000247.1, from coordinate 604 downwards.
GCCCGGCCTTCAGCCCACCGAAAGTCAGCGCGCTGCGCACCGCCCAATCCAGAATCAGTATTCCGTGTTTTGTCTCCGGGCCGACGGGCACGATATATGTATCCCAGCCCAACTGAATATTTTCCGCCTCGAGCTGCTCCTTCATGGTGTGGCCGTCGCGATTGGCGAAAAGGAACGTCAGTATGTTACGTGTCTGAAGCTGCTGGACGATATCGGAAGCAACTTTATTGCTCGGTGCGGGGCCAAGTATGGCTGCAAAACCTGGCATGCGCCCGTCCACGAGCTGGATGCCCAGCTCACGCATAATGGTATCGGTCAGGAAACCTTCCCAGCCGTCCTCTTTCGAGGGCTGGTTGCCATCGAGGTAATCAATGGCACATATTATTTCCTGTGCAAACATTGTCGCTACACCCTCGTCAAGCCCTTGTCCCAGATACGGAAGCCACGTCTGCTGATCCGGCACAGGATGCAAAAGATCCCTGCGGCAATGCTCGAGGACAGGCTCCATCTCGCCCAGTGTGTTGACCTTGCGAGCGGTCAGAGCGTATATCATCGGCAGGTGAAATGCGGTCTGGGGGAACTCAACTTTTTGATCTTCCCCATG
>PWZK01000289.1 GCA_003567495.1 Candidatus Brocadiaceae bacterium | reverse complement strand
GGAGTCTTCAATCATAAAGGCAAATTGCCGTATAGGGGCGCATTCAGAACGCAGGTTTATGCCTATTGTATGGCGATCGGGGTGAACTTTGGTCGGGTAGCACGCCAGAAGAGGAGGAAATAAGGATTGTTATGCTGTATTTTTATGCGGACTGGTGCATCCCCTGCCTGGAACTGGACCGGGCGACTTTCACCGATGCCGGGGTCATTGAAGCCGCTTCCGATATGAAACGCCTGAAAGTCGACCTGACACGTTATGAGTCCGAGCACTCAAAGGAGCTGAGGGAAAGATTTAAGGTCCGGGGTGTGCCAACGATCGTCTTCCTGGGAACGGACGGATTGGAACTGGACAGGAGCGTTGGGTATGTCAATTCGGAGCTGTTCCTGAAGCAAATTGAAGGACTTTGAATTATATCGCTTTGCCTATCGATTATGCGGCGAACACGATGGCGCGTGATGTCCTCATGTGGAACGAAGAAGGCGTGGGATACGCATTTGTAAGCGACGTTGACATCCGCAGGCTCGACCTGTCATTTTTTAACGCGGCCGACCCGCAGGAGGTGATAAAAATGTAAATTAATCCAGATCGATGGTGGAATACATTAGACCCGAAACGATCAAAAAACAGTAAGAAAAATCTGAACTTGAAATTGAAAGGAGAGAGAATATGAACGCGGGAAGAAAAATAATGTTGTTGGTTGTAGGTGTAGGAATTCTGTCGGTTGCCGGTTTCGGCGCGATCTCGGTTGCCCACAGCGCCGGACAGTGTGGCATCGGAGGAGCCGGGGTTAAAGAGGACAACGATCCCGACTGCTGCAGCGTTGGAGAGGGGCATGGGAACGAGTCCGGCTCCGAGAAATCCGTTGCTGCAGCGGAGATACGCAAAGCCGGAAACCCGAAAAACGCTGAAAACGAGGGGCCTGTAAACGTGAAATGCCCCCTCATGGGCTCCGAAATCGATGAGGAGAAGTTGACAGAAGAGCTGCTGGTCGAACACAAAGGACATACCGTGGGCATCTGCTGCGATAAATGCCTGGGGCCGTGGGACGAACTGTCTGATGAAGAGAAGGACGAAAAACTCCGCGAATCGCTCTGATTCGCAGATCCAGCCCTTTTATGATTGTACAGGTTTTTAGCAGCCCGCTAAAGCAACACGACCTTAAAATGCGAGCTGAAAGGTGAAAAACGATGAGCTGGCAGGAAATTGCCCGTCTATTGATCGCATCTATCGGACTTGACCGAAGCCCGATAGGCATGCATTATCAAAAGAGCCGGCCCGCCGATGCCGTCGGATTCAAAACCGAAACCGGCTGTATTTTCGCTCTGCTGAAAGCCGTGGAGAAGGGTCGTACGATCGCCGTCGGCGCAGATTGCGGCTGTTTCGGCGGACGGTTCTACTGCGGATTCGCCGGCGGCCCTTTTGAAGGGCACGACGAGTACGTTTCCCGGGGGGAACATTACCTGAAAACGCCTGATCTGTGCCGGCGTGTGTGGAACGAGCACCCACCACCAGCGGCCGCGGACAAGTGGCTGGTCTTCCAGCGGCTGGAGGCTTACACCGGAACCGAGCCGGAGGTCGTGGTTTTTCTCGCCCGGCCCGATGCCGTTTGCGACGTTTTTACGCCTGTGGCCTCGAACTACCGCGCCGTGAATAGCACGATGACGTGCGGTCTGGATGGGTAATGGAGACTGCAAGCGGCCCGTCGTGTCCTGTGCGGAGACCCCGCCGACGTACTGGACGTATGCACCGGTACCGGTGAAATGGCATCTCACCTGTACCGTCAGGCCCGCCGGAGGATCTCGGTCACGGGCGTTGATTTCAACGCGGCAATGCTCCGCGAGGCGAAACGTCGCCATGGTATCGAGGGCATCGCCTTCCAGCGCGCTGACGCCACTGCCCTGCACCTTTCCGATGACTCATTCGACGCTGTCACAATCTCTTTCGCCCTGCGTAATCTCAACATCAGCCCGGAACGCCTCTACGCGTCCCTGGGCGAGTGCCTGCGGGTTTTGAGGCCCGGCGGCCGGCTAATCACCGTCGAAACAACACAGCCGCGCAACGGGCTCATCCGCCGGGGCGTGCGGCTATATGTGAGGACAGTGGTTCCGCGGATCGGCGCGCGGATGTCCGGTTCCGCCGCGGCCTACGCATATCTGGCAAACACCATTCCACGCTTCCATGGCGCGCCTGAACTCGCGACGATTCTGCGCGATATCGGGTTTGGCCCGGTGAACTACACATACCTTACCTTCGGCCTCGTGGCCATCCACGAAGCCGTCAAACCGAACGGAGAAAAGATATGCTGATGAACGCGAGCAGACGCAAAGAAAAGATTGCGGCTTGAAATAATTCCGTCATTCCGGTACCATAATCAGTAGTGGGTTTCTCCGGCCGTTAACACGCCGCCCGCTTTTTTCGGAAAAAAACGGGCTAAGGAGTGCGATCATGCAAAAATGTCCCGGACAGGATACGCGAAACTGGACGCCCGATGACGTCTCCGAGGTAGAATGCGCCGGCTGCGGACACATGCTGGAGTTTTTCAAGACCGAAGGCGTGCGCCGGTGTCCGCAGTGCGGTCTGAAGGTGATCAACCCGGCCGTCAGCCTCGGGTGCGCGCAGTGGTGCGATTACGCCAAAGAATGCCTCGGCTTCGATCCCAAACAGCTTCAGGCCGAAGACGAGGGGGGCGAATCGATGGCGCAGAAATTGATTGCCATAATGAAAAGCGAGTTCGACGGGGATCAGAAACGCATATCGCACGCTTTGCGCGTGTTGGAGCGGGCTGAGGCCCTTCTGCACGAGGAAGATGGCTCGCCCCGGGTCGTCGTTGCCGCCGCGCTGCTCCACGATATCGGCATCAGGGAGGCGGAGCGAAAACACGGCTCGGGCGCACCGAAGTATCAGGAACAGGAGGGCCCGCCCATCGCCCGCCGGATTCTGGAAGAACTGGATTTCGATGCCGACATCGTCGATCATATCTGCCGCATCGTGGGCAGCCATCACAGCGGCGACGATATCGATACGCCGGAGTTCCGCATCCTCTGGGATGCTGACCTGCTTGTGAATCTGGAGGAGGCTCGCAGTGACGGCGACGACGCCACCGGGAGGAGATTATCGAAAGGGGGATTTCTCACCAAAAGGAAGGGGGAGATTTGCGTATATTTAACGGAAGGCTGTGCGTGGCGATGTCCCGGGTTAGACTATAAATCGGCGGAGCCGACGAAGAAGTATTATGAAACCGAAAGGCGTGCTGACTCTTATGTTGCTGCTGGCCTGCACCATCCTGCCGGTGGTCGCCGCGCTGTCCTGCGAAAGTTACAGAACACGTGACATCGACGTTCACATCAAGGCACGTGCGCCGGAGAAGGGGAATTTTACACCAAACTACATCACTATTCCCGTCGGCGAGACGGTCAAGATGCTCATTCGCAACGTCGACACAGTGGCCCATGGATTTGCGATACCGGAGCTGAAAGTCGATGCGGGCGAGATCAAGGCGGGGCATAATGCGACCGTGGAAGTCAGGGCCGAGGAAGCCGGTGAATATGAATTTTACTGCACCGTCTGGTGCGGCGAGTTCCACCTGCAAATGCGGGATATGACAGAGACGATTGAATAACAGCAGGCAATACACTGATTTCCATCAAGGGATGACGAAAATCCGGCAATCCATGCCGCATCCGGGAAAAAATATTCCCACTTAAAAAAAACGAAGAGTTACAATAAAATTGCAACATGTTTTCAATCAAGCATATATCAAAATATCATCAAAGACAGGCCGCAAAGAAATACTGTTTGGCATATGCGTTGCGTTGTAAGTCCTCAGTGAACCACGTCTCATTTTGCTCGTACGGGCACTTAAACCGCCGTTTGCCGTTGCCGGGAACGCGGGCGTCCCCGCCCGCATGCCGTTAGTGCGGACGAGACGTCCGCGTTCCCGGGGAAGACGTGGTTCACTGAGGACTTACG
>PWZK01000111.1 GCA_003567495.1 Candidatus Brocadiaceae bacterium | reverse complement strand
CGGAGAGCGCAAAGAAAGAAGGGAGGGGAAAAATATGTCAAAGAGCGCTGAAGATGCGACAAAAACGCTTAAATCCGTTTTTTGCCCTCAAAAATCGGCTGTAAGGGGTGTTTTGAGGGTGTAAAAGGACCTTATGACAATGACATTCAATCACTTACCGAGGGCCGCCCCCGTACCCCGCGTACCCCGGGATTGTCATCTCAGGACAATATTCGTGCGTAACATACTTATCGAGGGCCGCCCCCGGGGCACCTTTTTACTTGATGTTGCGCGGGAACGGCACCTATTTCTGCGTATTTCTACTCCCCCGAGATGTTCGGCAATCGACTTTCCAGTTTTTTATCCTCTGATACCGATATTCTGATAAGACGCAGCAGCGAAGGTATTCTGACGAGGGTGTTCCACTGCACATCCTTTCTCCATTTCTCTGCAACTAAAAGAGATGCTACACCGGTATCGGGATTATACAGCCCCTCGACAATATATTCGTCATGCGGCGCTCCCGAAGAGAGGTATTGCAGTTCTCTGTCTTTTAACTTCAACAATTCCCCTTCACCAAAAACAGCTATAACCTTATTCCTATCAGAATACAGTATTTGCTCTGTATTTGCTGGCAGCCGCCGTCGCAGTCCGGTTGGAGTCGAAAAGGCGGGATCGGCACTTATTCGCACAGAATATTCCTTGAATTCCTTGTCCTCTCCTTTTGAAATAAAAACACTTGATGAACAGTTGTCGCGTGCAATCCTGACCCGGTCGGCATCCTCTTTCCGGAGTATTTTTTGAATAAACTCGTTGGTATTGGTATTGAAAAAAGCGATGTGTCCCTCGAGATCGGCCAGCCACAAATAGCCATCGCCGTCCATGCCACAAGCCTGCAGTGCGGGGGGCAGTTCTTCGCTATAGCCATAAAGAATGTTGCCAGGATGGCGCAACGCAGCAAGATACTCAGGGTGGTCCTCAACAGGCACATGCTCCGCTACCTGTGTATCGCCATAAACCGAATAGAATCTGTCACCGGCATAAAACAAAAAGGGCTTTATCATATCGGCTCGGGGCTGCCTAACGTCTAACATTGTCAGGCTCGATACAGGTCGTCTAAAATAAGGCCTACCCTTTCGCAGTGCACCCAGGCGGGGGATTATTTTAGACATTTCTCCTGCCTCTAAATCGGTTTTGTACATTTCCTGTCCTCGAAACACACCAAAATCGATCCATTCGGGAGCCGCCTGATAACGTGGAAATGGACGCGGTCTATAATATCGACGAAGATGAGTACTTCTGTCACTTTCACTTTTCCAGAGCTCTTTTTCCCGGGAAACCAGTTCGGGATATTTCGACAGATGTTCCGTGTAAAACGGTGATGGTCTATCTTTCCAACGCTCGATTTCTTGCGTATCAATACGTCCAGAAGGAACGCTGGGCATTGAGGGAAGTGACGGCTGAATAGGTGTAATACGATGTCGTCTCGTGACTCCTACCAAAAAGCATTTTCCACCTCTGGCAAAAAGATTGTAATGGTAGAAATGATCCGAATCGAACGGCTGGATATTTTCGTTGCCAAAAGAAAAACTCAATCCGATCATGCTCATTAATATAAACGCGCAGGAAAATTTGCAAAATTTCATTTTCATGGCTCCTCTATCTGGTTTATATTGGGATCATTGCTTACCTGTAAAAGCTCCATTTTCTCCCAGTCTCCTTCTTCTCCGGGAGATGTCGGCCCTATCCACACATGTATCTCGGACAATTCGTCGCTTTTTTCGTAAAACATCCCAGCTACCGCACAAAAAACATGTTTTTCATTATAAAAAAAATCTGTTATGAGTGCGTTAGCAAAATCATTTATGTTGTCAAAACTCGTTCCACCGGCATGCTCATAACTCGGGTCATAATAATTGCTATCATACTTGACCAGTATGTGATCAGTATGTGTTTCAAAGGTTTCAAATAAGGAACTTAGATGCTTGCTGCCGTCGATTCGCTCTTCTTCATCCGGGTGGTAGACCGGTTCTATATAAGGGTTCGCCTGTCCATGAGCGCTTACCCATATCCCATATGGTTTATACCAGATGTCACCCTCCTTCGCAGGTTCTCCGTTTGCATCCAAGCTATTAGCCAAGTAATCGGTTGCTATTGAAGCCTTAACATAGAAAACCTCGTCGGTATTTCCGTCTACAAACTTCCATTTCACAGGAGGAATTATTTTTCTTTCCACCTTAAGGCCGTGCGAAGCCACAAACGCCATCAGATAACGCGCCCACGCCTCGCAACGCCCCTGATTATTATTGAGTACCCAACGGATGAAATATCCATCATAACCATCGCCCTTACCCATATCATGCTGGAAGGTATAGCATTTAGGAGCCTCTCCCCACATGTCCTCACGTTCCCTTTCTTCGGGGTCCCCGATACCGTGAAAACCCGATTCGTTATCCGGCTGCGGCGGGTCTCCGACAAAAGGAGTCCAGAATTTTTCCGTGTTCCAGTATGACTCGAATACTTCTCCAGGATCGTTTTTTTCCATTCCCCATTGACAGGAAAAGTCAACTATCTTCATGTATAGTCTATTGTGAGTATGATATTGACGTACTCCGTTACTAAAACTAATGTTATAAACGTTTGCGTGTAGAAGCGTGTTCCAATCCGGCTCCGCCGCCAACCGATATATCAGGTGCGTGGTCTTCTGACTTCCCGGAATATCTACCCACGTTTCATTATCATCTGATACTCTGTACTGAAACTTGAACTCTATCTCTTCTACACCATAACCCACAGTGTCTTCAAGTGTCTCGTTGCTTTCTATCTGATAAGGCCCGCCGTCGGGTGCAATATCAGATGCCGCATCGCCGCTTATTTCTCCTCCCCTGAACAAACCTTTGACACGGATGGGATGTTCTGCTATTGGGTATCCTACTTCATCATTATCATCCCCGGTCAGATCGGATATAGCCTTCTCGCCCATTTTAAACCATACCGTTATGGGTTCCCCCCGCACATAAACGACCGGACGGTTGAAGCGTTCCGTGGCCTCATCCACAGGATCGCCATCAGGATCGACTTGCTGCGGCGGAAAGTTGACCTGGCGCAAGTCATGGTTATAATCCCCCGTGCCGTCAGCGTCAAAAAATGGCTCGTTGCCGGTGCGGCCGCGGACATTGTCGGTGTCGGTATAGCACTCCCCGATCGGAGTTTGCTCCACGCGAGCTGATGTGCGGGAAACCAACTCCTCGTCCGGATCGAGAAAATCAATATGCTTGAGCCGCCACACTATATCTTTCTCAAAATCAGTGTTGTCCGTGAAAGTAAAATTTTCAGTATCGGTCGGTGTGGTTTTGTGATATATCAATTCCTGATCATCAAGGAATCCAATTTCCTGAACCCCCAGACGAACGACATGGAGGTCATAACTTCTCTCCCTTAACTTATCCCCCCCTTCCTCTTCATAGACCTTGAGCTTGACGGCATACTTGCCCGGGTCGGCATACTTTCCTTCATGTTCGGGGTTTGCTGCACCTTCGCCCCATCGGCCGTCCCAGGACTCTTCCAATTCAGCGTTAATATCCACAGTCCCGTCGGCAAGCAGCGCAATAATGTCTTCACTGTCCTTCACCTTAAGCCTTACATAAGGTGAAAGACCGTTCTCGCCTTCCGCTTCGATTTCATAGGTTATATGAGCCTCACCGGCACTGTCCAGTTTCGGATCGTAAACACGCAGTCCGTCCAAGTGCAGGGAGATGGGGTCTGTGTGATTATCTTTATCAATGTGTAAATCGCGTTCATCACCTTCCTGGATCTGCATCAGCGCAAAGCTGTCAAGCTGCTGCATCTGTCCGGCCGATATTTTGTAAACCGTCCAGTCATAAGCCACCATCGTCACCGAGAGCAGATACCCTTGCTCCGTATCGTTCGCGTCAAGATACGCCACCCCCTCCCCGTCTGCGTCGGTCACGCCATAGCCCGCTCCGCCATCATAATGGAACTGTGT
>PWZK01000165.1 GCA_003567495.1 Candidatus Brocadiaceae bacterium | reverse complement strand
GAGATCAGGATATGTGAACTTCCGCTATATATTGAGCCCCCATTCCCCAACGGGGATATTTAATTGTAGCCCAGGGTTGCGACGGCGCAGGTTTGCCGGCGCTACCCTGGGAAACCGTTCGACACCGCCAAATTTTCCCTGTTCAGGGAAATGTGGTTGGGTTGTCCCCTTTCTCCCCGAGCATTTCGCAAAGATACCCTGCGGCATCCAGAGGGTCGATAGGCTTTTCCGGGGCTTCAAGCAGGGCGTATTCCCCGCCCACGAGACGCAGTGTCGTGTCGTCGATTTTACCGAGGCGGGTTTTGAATTTCTCAAGGTCCCGCACGCCTAAGCGGAAACATCCGTTGCGGAGCTGAATGGAGTCTAGCCCGGCACCGTAACCCAGCAGCCGAAGTTCCGCCTCGACCATCAGGTTCTCCGCGCACTCCGGGAGAGATCCGAACCTGTCACGAAGGTTACGGGCCACCTGCCGGATTTCTTCCATTGACGCGGCATCGCCGAGCCTGCGGTATATCTCGATCCTGCTTGAAAGCGCCGGCACATAGTCTTCCGGAATAAAGGCCTCCATACCAATATCCACCGAAGTGTCGGGAGGTGCGGAAGGTTTTCCCCCTTTCATCTTTTCCTGCGCATCGGAAAGCAGCCGGCAGTAAAGATGATATCCCACGGCTGCTATATGGCCGGACTGCTGCGGGCCGAGTATATTCCCGGCCCCGCGCAATTCCAGATCGCGAAGTGCGATATCAAAACCGGCTCCGAGTTCGCTGTAATGCCGGATGGTATCGAGCCGCTTCCGGGCTTCCGGGGTTACAGGCCGCCGGGGGGGCGTCAGAAAATAAGCATATGCCTTGTGGATATAGCGTCCCACCCTGCCGCGAAGCTGATGCATCTCGGCCAGCCCCAGCAGTTCGGCACGGTCGATTATAAGCGTGTTCGCGTTGGGTATGTCAAGTCCGTTTTCGATAATTGTGGTGCTCACAAGCACATCGAGCTCCCCCTCACTAAAGGCGTCCATAACCTCGGAAAGCTGCTTCTCCGGCATCTGTCCGTGTCCCACCCCTACTGTTGCTTCAGGCACGAGCCGGCGCACTTTTTCTGAAACCTTTTCTATACCTTTTACCCTGTTATGAACTACATAGACCTGCCCTTCCCTGTTAAGCTCGCGCAGTATGGCATTGCGAACTAGATCCGGATCATACCGGCTCACGTGCGTCTCTACTGCGCGGCGAGAAAGCGGTGGAGTCTGAAGCGCCGAAATGTCCCTGAGACCGGTCATCGCCATGTGCAGGGTGCGCGGTATGGGAGTGGCGGTGAGCGTAAGTATATCGACGCTCACCCGCAGTCTCTTCAGCTTTTCCTTATGCTTGACGCCGAAACGCTGTTCTTCATCTATTACAAGCAGACCAAGATTTTGAAAAACGACGTCTTTTTGCAGGAGCCTGTGCGTACCGATCACTACATCTACCTTGCCCCCGGCCAGATCTTCCAGCACTTCCACCGTCCGTGCGGGGGGCACGAACCGGCTAAGCATCTCGACCCTGACCGGATAATCGGCCATTCGTTCTCTGAACGTGCGCCTGTGTTGTTGTGCAAGCACGGTGGTAGGTGCAACAACCGCGACTTGCCGCCCACCCGTCACGCACCTGAACGCCGCCCTCATGGCCACCTCGGTTTTACCATATCCCACATCACCGCATATCAGGCGGTCCATCGGCTGAGTGCTTTGCATATCTGATTTTACTTCGGCGATGGCCGAGAGCTGATCCTCGGTTTCTTCGTAAGGAAACTCCGCTTCGAACTGTTTTTGCCAGTAATCGTCCTTCGGATGGGTTAGTCCCGGTTTTGTCCGCCGCACGGCCTGAAGGCGAAGCAGCTCGGCGGCGAGTGCTTCAGCGGCTTTTTCCGCCTTTTTTCGACGTTTTTCCCATGCGCTGCCCCTGATTTTGCTAAGCCGAGGCGCCCTGTCGCCGACGCCAACGTATCGATGCACCAATTCCAGGCGGTCAGCCGGAACATGAACTTTCACCCGGTCGGCAAATTCTATTTCAAGGTGTTCACGCTTTCGGCCGGCGTGCTCGATTAGCCTGGTGCCCCGGAACCTGCCGATGCCGTAGTTGATATGCACCACATAATCTCCGGAGCGAAGCTGTCCGATGTCTGAAACGGGGCTTGCCTTCGCCTCTTGCCGAAGCTGCCGCCTGTGGCGATATCGACCGAACAAGCGGTGATGTGGCACCAGCGCCAGAGACTGCGACGGGAAAACGACGCCATGGTTAAGCCTTCCACGCATGTAGGAGGGCCTCACGGCGCTGTCGATATCGTGTTCGTCCAGCAGCGCATCGAGCCGCTCTTCTTCCGCCGCGCCGGCGCACAATACATAAGTATCGACGCTCTCACAGACGCGTTTCAGTTCATTGACCATTCCGTGCGTATCAAGACCGAAAACATCACGCAGCTCGCAAGTCAGCTCGACGGCGTCCGTGCAGTCCGCCCTGGTTTTGGAAAGAAAGCTTGCAACGGGATATTTTTTCAGGTGTTTCTTTACCTGCTTCGTGGAAAAAGAAGCGCCCATGCGGCGTCCGGTATCGGCAAGTTCCTCGCCCCTTCGCCATATTTCGTCGGGTTCGATCAGAAATACCGGCGCTTTTTCCGGCAGGTATGCGAGCAGTGCGGCCCACTTTTCCACAGGTATATCCCCGCTGGCATCGCCGGGGAAAATTTGGCCCCCTGCAGCCGGTGACGCCAGAATGCGTGCACCGTTTATGCGCTTGCCGGAAAGCTGCGTGCCGGGATCGAAGTTACGCATGCTGTCAACCTCATCTCCGAAAAACTCCATCCTTACCGGCTCAGCAGCCCCGAATGGGAAAACATCCAATATGCCGCCTCTGAGACTGTAATGGCCGGGCTCGGTAACCTGAGGCATGCTTATAAACCCGCCTTCCACCAGCCACTCGACCAGCCTGCGAGGCGACACGTCCTCGCCCTCTTCGATTGCCAGTGAATGACGATGCAGCACCTGGGGGGCAACAACCGGCTGCAAAACGGCGTTTATCGACGTGCATACGAGCCTGGCGCCGGGGCGCGGCTCGAACCACTCTGGCGATTCAGCCGGGTGAGCTGCGGGGCCGAACGTCAGGTGGCTGAGCACTCTTAGCTGCGATCGCAATATATCGTTGTCCGGTTTGTCATCCTCGCCCGCAGATTCGCGGGCGGGAAAAAAGCACGCCACATCCGGGTTGAGCAGAGCGGCGTCCTCGGTAAATTCTTCGGCATATTCCACGCCGGGGCATATAACGAGACCAAAGGTATCGAAATGTTCTATAATGGCCGACACTATTACGGCCGCGGCGCTTCGCACCGGGCCCCTCACGGCCACAGACTCACCCTGCAGAAGGCGCTCTTTAAGACGTAAAGTAGCGTCGAAGTGCGAGATTTTTGTCTTTATGTCGTCCATCGGGTTGATGAATCGCGAGTATTGGGTGAACCACTAGGCGCTTAATATCGCAACATCGACAACAAATTGTCGATGTACTAAAAAATTATGCCGTTTGCCGTTTAGTCGCAGCCGTTGTAGTGGTCGTTTTATTTAATTCTTTTTCAAGCGAAGTCTTGAAAAAGAATTAGGTATCTTATTTATAATTTTCCTGTTTTTTCGCAAAAAGATTTACGCATTTTCAAAGACTTCGCTCTGAAAATGTGGCGCCTTCGGCGCGGCAAACAGAGAAGCCTGCACCACAATCACGGGCCCGACAGGGCCGTATCAGACGTAGCCCGGGGTGAACGAAGTGAGCCCGGGGAAACCTGAGCACTACCCCCTGCTGAGCCCCGACGGGGCGACTCAAGAAAGGTGCTCGCCCTGAGTTCACCAAACCTTTGAATCGCCCCTGCTATGTTAAGAGTTGTCAAGTCCAGTCGAAATTCCAAGAGTTGTGATAGGTGCCAAGTTTCGCGCAGCCTGCTATTCGATCGTGTGCGGGTCAAGCGCACAGATCAGTTTTC
>PWZK01000300.1 GCA_003567495.1 Candidatus Brocadiaceae bacterium | reverse complement strand
TGGGATATCCCGGGAGATATGGCACAGTAGCCCGTGGTGATCGAGGTGGGGATGAGAGACAAGAATGCCGAGCAGGGATGGATCGCTGCCGTCCAGTCCTTTCACATCGGGCAGGTACTTTTCGCCGTTTCCCTCCGCATCCAGCGGCAGGCCCAGGTCAATAAGGATCCGTCTGCCGCCGCTTTCAAGTTCAACACAGCTTCCGCCAATCTGTTTGCTGCCTCGGTGAATACATATTTCCATGATTTCCTCCTGTTAAAGTCTGGCCGCTACAAGCCGACCCGAATGTATAATAACCAATTAAAGAGATAATTCAAAAGACATCGTCATATGATTTAAGAGCTTCTTCAAATTCGTCGGGAAAGTGAGCTTTCAGGTAAGCGGTGCGGTAGGCCAGTAAAGCGTAATTCACCGCCTCGGTTTTATCGCGGGCCTGCTCCCTGAATCGCATTAACAATTCCCAGATATCTCTCGCTGCATTTTTCTGCATTCCGTTATGTTCGGCCCCCAGAATGAAACGCTGCTTAGATTCTTCAATAATATTTTCGTTGACAATTTTGCCCGCCTTGATCATGCTTAATGCCTCGGCGGACCCCAGTCCGGCGGTTTCACGGTATATTCTCACAATTTGCTCTTTGTAAAGTATTATGCCGTATGTGTAATCAAGGATCGGCGCAAGAGATGGATGGGGATATGTCGTTCGAGCAGTATCGTGTTTTCGTTTGATAAACTCATCCATTGTGCCGGACTTAAGTGGTTGGGGTCGGTAAAGCACAATGGCAGCCATTAAATCTTTTATGGAATCAGGTTTAAGTTTCAACAGCAATTGTTTTAAGCCGTCGCATTCAAACTGATATACACCGTCTGTATTACCTTCTCTCAGCAGTTCATAAGTTTTTTCATCCTGCAGGTCCGGTGTCCGGACTTCTGCGATCGACATTTTTTTACCGTGCGTTTTTATAATCTCCAGAGTTTTTTCGATAACGGACAGGGTTCTGACGCCGAGTATCTCCACCTGAAGCATTTCTGTTTGTGCAACGTCCTGCCTGTCCCATTGAGTCAGCACATAGCCGCTCTTACTGACCTTGCAGAGCGGCAAATCCTTCCAAAGGGGCCTGTCGCTGACAACCATATTGGCAGCGGAGGGGACGACGGCACGCGGAAGACCTTCAATTTTTTTCGCAATCTCCAGCATCCGGTTCACAGCCCTGCTTTCTCCCGACATTTTGCGGATTTCAGATGTACCATGGAGGCCAAGCTCTATACTGTTTTGCCCGGGAAAAGTATGGATCAGTTTTCTCAGATAATCGACTTTTTCAGCTGGAACCCCCATTATCTGTCCGACATCACGCATGCAGTTTCGGGCGGAAAAACGACTGAAAGTTACGGTTCCGGCATGGCCCTCTTTCCCATCTCTCTCCACCACATATTTTGTTAAAGATTTACACCCTTTTTCGCTAACGAAAAGCGGAATTTCCGGGCCATTGCGCCCCCATGATTCGATGAGAAAATCGAATTGCAGATTGAAATCGATGGGATTTATGCTCGTCAGTCCTATCGCATATGCTGCAAGGCTTGTGTTTACACTGCCTCTCACGACATAGATAAAATCCTGTCTGCGGGCATATTCAGCATAATCCCGTGCGATCAGAAACATATCTGCATATCCCGTCTGATCGATTATGTTCAGTTCATAATCCAGTCTTTTTTGCATTGTCGAACCAATTGCGCCATATCGCATTTCCAAACCTTCCGTCGCCAGCATGCGCAGATACTGCGTGCTGCTGTCGCACTTCTTTTGCGGGAAGGTCCGCAATTTCAGGCTCGTATCGAGTTCAACATCGCACATTTCTGCTATGCGGAGGGTGTTTTCGATCGCCTCCGGATTGTCGGGGAAGAGCTGCGCCATCTCTTCTGCACTTTTGAAATAAAGCTGGCCGCTGTCATACCGATCTTTTCCCCGTTTATCCAGGTTCTTACTCTTCCCTATTGTCCTCAGCACATCATACACCTCTTTATCTTCCGGGCGCAGATAGTGAGTGTCGTTGGCTACCACGAGAGGGATATTCATTTCTTCGGCGAGCTTGGTAACAACCGGCAAAGTCTTTTTCTGCTCATCAAGTCCATGATCCTGCAGTTCTATGAAAAAGAAGTCTTGACCGAAGATTGACCGCATATCGTCCAGCCACTGTCGTGCCCTATCGTCAAGACCGTTCAGGATCAGATGATTGAGCCGGCTCTTTATGCACCCGCTCATGCAGATGAGACCTTCGCTGCATTCTTTCAGCGAGTCCTCTTCCAGAGTTAAGTGAAAATCCCCGTTTTCTATAACCGCCCTGCTGGAAATTCTGAAAAGGTTCTCCAGTCCTTTCTGATTCCTGGCCAGCAAGGTCAGGTGACAGGGCTTCTCCGGTTTCTGGTTTCCGGCATTTCCTGCACTCTGCCGAGGAGACAGGCATACTTCACAGCCCATGATGGGTTTCAGTCCATATTTTTTGACCGTATGATAAAACAACACGGTCCCGGCCATATTGCAGTGGTCGGTCATGGCAAGCGCTTTCATGCCCATATTTTTTGCGAGCTGCGCCAACTCTTCTGCACGACAGACACTGTCCTTAATACTGTATTCCGTATGGTTATGCAGATGGCAGAATTCTTTCATCACATTCACTCCTTTGTTGGTAACTGATAGATTTTTTACTTTTTCATTTACATCATAACACACCACCCGGGTCATTTGACGTCACTCGTTTTGTATTTTTTTGGTTTTTCAGAAAAACCAATAATTTTTGCCGTTGCGGGACGCCATTTGACCCCCTTGACGATTTATAATACAGTTAAAGTAACATTATTAAATGGCGACTATAGGGAGAAAACCCATGAGTAAACCGAAAAAGAAAAAACCTAAACAGAAATATCCGAGTAAGTTCATGGTGCAGTGGCGTCATATCAGCGTCATCGACCGTGAAATACGGAAAGGCGGTTATCCCAGCGCACCGAAGCTGGCCGGAATGCTGGAACTCTCCGACCGTACCATCAAACGCCACATACATTTCATGCGCTGGGACCTGGGTGCCCCTATCGAATATGAATCATCTGAAAAAGGTTATTACTACAGTGAAGATGATTGGTCTTTGCCGCCAATAAGGGTCAGCGAGGGCGAACTGTTTGCCGTTGTGCTGGCCGAACGGGCACTGCGCGGGATGCACAGCCATCCCATCGCCACAAAAGTCCAGCAGGTTTTCAATAAAATTGCCCTTCAGCTCCCCGATGAAATTGAAATCGACCCCGGCACTCTTGCCGGTGATGTTGGTTTTGAAACCGAAGCCGTGGCACCACCGAATCCGGAGGCGTTCGGCGTGATTGCCAAAGCGCTCAGGGAAAACCGCACCATCCAGATGACATACTATAAACTCGGGGCGGATCAGACCGTCGAAAGAACCGTTGATCCCTATGCCATGCGGTGCATCAAGGGCGAATGGTATCTGGTGGGAAGATCGCACGGCTACGACCATGTGCCGATATTCCATGTGGGCAGGATACGTGATATTAAGGCTACTGACGAGAAATTTGACCGCGATGAAATAGACTTCGATGCGGACGAATATTTTAAGCACAGCCTTGGCGCAAGCCAGAGTCCTGAGACGGTCGAAGTCAAAATAAAGTTCTTTGGCTGGGCGGCCCGGTATGTAGCTGAAAGAAAGTGGCACCCGAATCAAAAGATCAGGGAGAACAAAGACGGGAGTGTGGTGCTGAAGATGCGGGTCGGGTGGCTCAGTGAAGTCTGCATGTGGGTGATGGGTTTCGGACCGTCGGCAAAGGTCATGGCACCGGATAATCTGAAAGATATGGTCAAGGACAGACTGGATGATACTTTGAACCAGTACAAATAGGAGAAGATGACAAGATGGGGTCCATAAATATCTCATGGGATCATCCGTCTCGAATCCCACAGGAAATTGAAATTCAATACGAGAAGCTGGCTTCGCAAATCAACGACCAACAGCAGGCCGCTGCTGCACGTGGGACATTAAGTTTCCCC
>PWZK01000181.1 GCA_003567495.1 Candidatus Brocadiaceae bacterium | reverse complement strand
CGTAGGGGCGAAAAATCTTTCGCCCAAACGTTAACACGTCCCCTGAGCGCCTGAAAAGGGCGAAAGATGTTTCGCCCCTACGAATATATGCGCAAACATAGGGGGTTCACTGAGGATTTACACTTACGCTTACTTAACATTTATCATTTTATACGATTAAAAAGCCCGGGTCAAGTTGAGGGATCTGCGCTGTTTTTACTCTACCGTCCGCACGAGCGTGAAAACTCGCACATCGGTGCATCCTGCTCGTTTCAAAGTTTTTGCGCATTCATTCGCCGTCGCGCCGGTCGTAAACACGTCGTCGATCAGCAGTACGCTCTCGGGCATCCCGGCGCCGCGCGCAGCAAATGCGTCTTTAACGTTTTTAACACGGCCGCGTGCCGAAAGTGTGGTTTGCGAACGAGTATCTCTCACTCTTACGAGCAAGCTTCGGCTAAGCGGCTTTCCCATATGTCCGGCAACCTCCTTTGCGAGCAGTTCGGCCTGGTTAAAGCCCCTTCTGCGTTTTCTGCGCCTGTGCAGGGGCACCGGCATAACCGCCTCACATCCCGCCCCGAAGTCCGGAAACCATCCGGATCGGATTCCTTCCCCCAGCAGGTCGGCGCCGAGATGGTATTGATCGGAATATTTGAAGGCTTTTACAACCGCGCCCGCCGGGCCGTGGTAGGGGAAAAGCGCGCGCGCCATACTGAAATGAGGCACGGTAATCCTGCAATTCAGACACAAAACGGCCGGGCTGTCGGCGTCAGCGGAAAGCGGGCGGCCGCAGAGCATACACAGCGGGGCATTGAGTCGTGTGGCGGCGAGCCGGTCATGACAATTTTGGCACAGAAGCCGCGTGCCGGCGTCCGGCAGCGGCAGGGCACAAGCACAGCAGTGGGGCGGGAAAAAGCAATCCAGCAGACCCGATGCAATGCCTCTACCGGCCGCCATCCATTTCGTCAACCAGCTCTCTCGGGAGGTTGAAGTTTGAGAACACATTGCTGACATCGTCGTGGTCTTCCAGTTCCTCCATCATGGCAAGAATCTTACGTCCGTCTTTGCTGCCAAGATCCACGTAACTTTGGGGAACTTCAGTGATTTCGGAGGATTCATAGCTTATGCAGTTTTCTTCCAGTACGGCACATACGTTCCGCAGGTCGCCGGGCGAACACGTAAGTTCGTAGGAGCCGCCGGCATTCTGAAAATCTTCGGCGCCTGCCTCTACCACTATGTCAAACACCTCTTCAACGTCCAGCTCCCCCGAAGAATCGTCGAAGTTAAGGATTATTAAACCTTTAGTATCAAAATTCCACGAAACGCAGCCCTGAGCGCCCAGGTTCCCGCCATGTGCATCGAAGATTTTACGCACTTCGGCGCTTGTTCTGTTTCTGTTGTCCGTAAGTGCGTCTACTATTACCGCCGCACCGCCGCTTCCGTAGCCCTCGTATCGTATGCTGTCGAGCCGCACCCCGTCCAGCTCGCCGACGCCCTTGAGAATAGCCCTCTCCACATTATCTTTGGGCATGTTCGCGTCTTTTGCCTTATCTATCGCTTGCTGCAATTCGATGTTATGCGAGGGGTCTTTTCCGCCCCTTCTCGAGGCGCTCATGAGCTGTTTTGCGATCTTACTGAAGATTTTCCCCCTCTTTTTATCTTCGCGCTCTTTCTTATGTTTTATCCCCGCCCAGTGGGAATGACCTGCCATAATCTATACCCCCCAGCTTGAAATCTTTGCGAAACTGCTCTATAATACATAAAAAAACTGCGGAAGTCAAATTTTTGCCCGATGCAGCCCCTTTTTTTTCGCGCGTTTCCTGCCTGCCTGCCAGGCAGGCTGCAGGAGGGTGGCGTTAATTTTTTTCAAGCGCGTCTTGGAAAAAACAGGAGATAAAAAATGAAAATCAGAAAGGCACGTCTGGGAGATCCACAGCAAATAGCGGCATTGGTGAATTTTTACGCCGCTGAGGGGCTGATGTTGCCGCGTGCACTGAACGATATATACGAGGATTTGAGAGACTTTTTTGTCTGCGTGGAAAAAGATGAGTTGCTCGGGTGCGCCGCACTGCATATATGCTGGGAAGGATTGGGGGAGATAAGGAGCCTGGCTGTGAAAAAAGAGGCTCGGGGCAAAGGCATCGGGAAAAAGCTGGTTTATTCCTGTCTTGAAGAGGCCGGGCAGCTTGGCATGGAGAAGGTTTTCGCACTAAGCTTTGACCCCGACTTTTTTCGCCGGTTCGGGTTTGAGATTTACCCGAAGGAAAAACTGCCACACAAAATCTGGGGCGATTGTCTCAGATGTCCCCATTTCCCAAATTGTAACGAAACGGCGCTGATCCTCGATCCCATCCCCTGAACTTGCTTTTTTTTTGAATTAGATTATAATGGAAAGACATACTTGGAGATTATTACCGCGCCGACCGGCGCCTCGTATTCAGGACCGAGGCACTGAATACTTGCGGGGTCGGGCTTCCGGGGTCACTTCAGCCTTTTGAAAGGGGGCAGTTATGGCAAAAAAGTCAGGATCGGAAACAGGGCTGGTTATTACCCTTATCGTGTTCATATTGCTTGCAATCGCCGGCATCGGCTTTGCGGTGCATTTTTACCACCAAATGCAGCTCTCCAACAGCGCCATGGCGGAGAATCAGAGTGATTTTCAGCAATATGTCGGCGAGGCATTCCGGCATGCCGGATGGGACTTGCCGAGCGCCACGATGCCCGAATACGGGATAGTCTACAGCAGCGACGCCTATGCTGAGGTGGCTGAAAAACTTACTCTGGCTGCAACATACGAAGATTTACAGCCCATGCTGCCGTGGGAGAATGACGGGCAGGTCGCTGAAGCTTTGGAACGGTATACGCCCGAGGGAGAATCGTTTCAAAGAGTAGAAGGGCTTCTCGGCTTCTATCAAAGCCGCAGCGAATCCCTTCGACGGCAGGTGGGCGAACTGGAAAGAAATCTCAGGGAAACGGAAGCAAGACGGGTGGCGGAAAGAGACGCTTTCAGAAATAACATGGATAGCCTCAGATCGGATTACAGGGAGCTGCAAAGCGAACACAGGGACAGGCTGCAGGAACTTCGCAGACAGTACTCGCAGATGGAAGCAAGGTGGGAAGAAGCTATTAAGGACACATGGCCTTCTTTCGAGCAGCTGCGCCGGGAGGCCAGAGACGCCGCAGGGAAAGCCCGTCAGGCGCAGGAGGCCCGCGAGGATATGGAGGCAAAAGTAGAAGAGCTTCAGCAAAAACTGGTCCCGCCCGAGCGGCCGGACAAATTCTTCCCCGAAGGGCTGGTGATAGCGGCTGAGAGGGGGCACGACGAAATAATGCTCGAAGGCGGCGAAGACGCAGGCCGTTATAGAGGTGAGGAGGTGATTATATACTATGCCCCGGGCGAAGATCCCGTTTATGTCGCCTCGGCGGTAGTTACGAGGGTGTTTGAGTCCGCCTCCATGGCCCGGTTGTCGGAAAGTGAAATTCCGGTTCTTGAAGGGCAAATGTATGTGAGAAAATGGCAGTGGGAGGAAAGGGAGCCTGATCAACCGGTCGTGCGACCGGACGAAATCGCAGAATGGAACATGCGGCGGTGACCCCAAAGGCGGGTTGGCCCGCTTATTTCACGCGTTTCCAGCGGTGCAGATGCGAAGAAATCGAGCTCAGACGCTCTTTTGGAAAAAAGCTTAGCAAAAAACTCTGTCGTATAAAAAGTAAAGTTTTTTGTCCTACTTTTTTTCAAAAAAGTAGGCGCTGCTGGGAATGCGCCCGTAGGATAAACCGCCGTTTTAACAGCTCAGGTATACACTGTTAAACCCGATCTGCCCAGAAAACGATACTAAACATATTAATCCCTATGTTGTTATACTATTTCAGGCCGTTGGTTTATGAAATATGCGGGTTAGTCGCCCCCTGAATAATTACCGCTTCCCGGTGGTGTAACTGGTAACACAGCAGGTTTTGGTCCTGCCGTTCCAGGTTCGAATCCTGGCCGGGAATCCATTCTCAAGTTCCGTCTTGAAAAAGAATTAGTATCTTATTTGTAATTATCTTGTTTTATTGGCAAAAAGAATTAATTGAGACGCTGTAAGTGTTGTTTACATATGAATTAGGAATTAGAAAT
>PWZK01000194.1 GCA_003567495.1 Candidatus Brocadiaceae bacterium | reverse complement strand
TATATCAGCTTCACAATCCTTCCACGGATGAAAAATGGGAAAAAGCCACTGACCCTGCCGGAGCATATAAAGCATTAACAGAAGCCAAAAATAACGGGGAAATAGGGCACGTTGGGATAACTCTTCACCGTTCTCTGGATAAAATGCGGGAAGCAATAAGCAGTGGCAGGTTTGAAACTATTATGCTTTATTATAATCCGGTAGATGAAGAGAATGTAGGAAAAACAATTTTACCTATGGCATCGGAAGCCGGAATGGGGGTGATCGCCATGAAGGCCCTGTCGGGAGGCAAGTTTTGTTTGCCTGAGGCGCTCAGAACACAGGACAAAGATCCGATAGTAGAAAAAAGCTTGCGGTTTGTGCTATCTAACCCTCATATCGATGTTGTTATTCCGGGAATGAGAAATTCAACGGAGCTGCATGAAAACATTGAAACCGAACAAAGGCCTGCCCTGTCAGAAAAGGAGTATAAGGAGCTGCTGGGAGAAATACACTCGGTAAGAAAAACTTTCCGCTACAACCAACAGTGCATGCAATGCGACTATTGTCAGCCGTGTCCCGAAGGGATTGAGATACCGACCATTTTAAGATCAATTGCTTATTTGAGCTCGGAAAATGAGGTTCTTGAAAAGGAGGCAAAAAAATTGCTTTCCACAATCAAGAAGGGGCCGGAAAATTGTATAGAATGCGAAAAATGTGTGGAAGCATGCCCGGCTGAAATAAATATCCCAGAAATACTTAAAAATAATAGTGAAATTTTTACGAAAAATTGGGTTGGTAAGGGCAGTAGTTTATGATATAAACTTTCCATATTATAATTTGATCCAAGCCCCATTTATTAGAAAAAATCATTAAGCGCCTGCTTTTTCCCGCCCCAATCTGTTTTCAAAAAAAGGGCTTTTGTCTTCACACTTTTTGCTTTCGCAAGCCGTGGCAAAACAATTTATGAAGCAAGAGGATGGCGGCAAAATAATTAACATAGCCTCTATGTTATCATTTCAGGGGGCACCTGGGTGTCTGCTTATACATCCAGCAAAAGTGCAGTCGCCGGTCTTACAAAGGCATTATGTAACGAATGGGCCGAGCATAATATAAATGTAAACGCTATTGCTCCCGGTTACATCGGAATCGACCGTGCTTGGTGGCTCTTCAGGGTAAAACCTAAATCCGGCTTGTTGTGTAATGTGATGAGCCCATGGTCGAAGTCTATGTCACCCCAGGTTAAAAAACGAAATTCTGAATTTCGAAGTCCGGCATAGTATGCTGTAACGACAAGGGGCCAAAGGTGGGTTTCTTTCGCAATTTCTTGCACCAAATCCCATTCATCGAAAGATAAGTAGCGTGGAGGGTTTTTCGGTGTTTTGACTTTTTCAATTTTTTGCATTACATTATTATCACCTTGCATAATAATGTCACTAACTTATATCCAGAAGGACTAACAACATTATGCTACGTTAGCAATGTGTTAGCAAGTGAATCATCGCAATGGCCGGCGTGAGCCATAAAGTATTGTTGTGAAAAAGGATACGCATGGTGGAGAGGTGCCGGAGCGGCCGAACGGGGCGGTTTCGAAAATCGCTGTTCCGCATAGCGGAACCGGGGGTTCGAATCCCCCCCTCTCCGCCATATTTTACACGCCACATACAGGCAGGTGGTTCACTGAGGACTTAAACTGTATCATCCGGTTTCGTCCGATTTTTTCAGGGCTTTCTCCGCAAGCAGGGGCCCGATAAGTTCAAATACTATACAGGCTGCCGAGACGGTTGTCAGCACTGTTACTCCGAGCGTCTCCCCCTGTGTTCCATAGCGTGCAAATTCGTTTTGCACTATCAGCGCCAGGCCGATGGCCATTCCGGCCTGTGAAAGCAGGGCCATTCCGGTATATTTGCAAAGCCCTTCCTCAAGCCCCCCACGATGTGCGCCATACCAGGATCCGCCGATTTTACCGATGCTGCGACAAAGCACGTAAACCAACCCCACCCCGCCGATGTGGGGCAGGGCATCCAGATGCAGGTTTGCGCCGGCCAACGCGAAAAAAAGCACATATAAAAGGGGCATGAATTCCGTCAGTTCGCCGCGCAGACGCTCCAACAGGCCGGCCGGCTGTGTATTTACAACTACCGCGCCCGTGATCATGAGGGCAAAAATAAAGGATATGTCCAACAGCCGGCACAGGCCGATTGTGATAAATATCACCGCAAAAGTCAGTATCAGCACGCCGCGCTTCTCGCGGCTTGAGCGCAGCAGAATGCAAAACATGAATCCCATACCGCCGCCGACCATAAGACTGAATACCATTTCCGCCAGCGGGGCCAGCACTGCCGGTAAAAAAGTGGCGGCTATAGTTACCCCGCCATCGTTTGCTATGGCTGCACGTCCTATTGCGATGGCAAAACCGAATACCACGATTCCCAGTCCGTTGTCATACCCTATCACCGCATATAGAGTCTTTGCCATAGAACCCCTGGAGCCGGATTCCTGTATAACGGCCATGGTGCCGGCCGGCTCGGTAGTGGTCGCGATAGCCCCGAGAATCAGGGCCAGCGCCATGTTTCGGGTCAGAAAAAAAATTCCGGCACTTACCACGATCATGGTCGCTGCCAGTTGCGATAGGGTCAAAATCAGGATCCCGGGGCCTTTTCTCCAAACCGACCTGAGGCTCAATTCCAGCCCGATGCCGAGCGCAACGACTCCCAGAGCGATCTGAGTGATAAAGTCCAGATCCATGCGAAGGTCGTTATCAATAACATTCAGCACTGAAGGGCCCATCAGGATGCCGATAAACAAGAAACCGATGAGGGCGGGCAGACGCAGGCGTCTTATCCCTCTGCCGGCATAGAATGCCAGCAGTATCATTATTCCCGTTACCAGTATGGCAGGCAACGGCAGCGCTTCAACCCAGCTTTGAAATGTTCTGATCATCTAAATCGCCGTACTCTATTTTATTTAAAAGTCCAGGCTGCCGCGTGCCAGCATCAGTTCATGGACGGTTACCAGCACCCCGCTTCTGTCTTCTAGGCCCTTCGTCACCACGTTTATCCGGCGTACTACGTCGTTACAAAGCGCCTTGTCAACCACGGCCAGTATTATGCGGCAGAATCCGCTGCTTTGCTCGTGCCAGAACGCGGCGAACATCGGCAGCCGGTCGAGGTGTGAACCGGCATTTTTAGCCTCTATAACACTGATTTCGCCTTCTACGGAGCTGCTGAATATTCGAAGTATCTCGTCAAATACCGCTTCGTCCTGGACCGTCACGTGGAAAAAACACTTCTCACGATCCTGATGTGGTATATGCCCGGAGTGATGGCGCAGAAAACTTTCAGCAAGCGCCGGGGAGGTCGGGGCGGCGAGCAGCTCTGTAAGCGTTCCCTGATCGTCAAGAATCCTCGATACTGCGGAAAGAATGGTTACATGCTCGTTTCGCTTGCTTGCCGGAGCGATAATAAAGACAAACAACCGGGTTGGCTTGCCGTCACAGCTATTAAAATCAATGCCTTCGGGTTCGGTGATAATTCCTACAACGAAGCTTTCTATGCCTTCAAGAGCGCAATGGGGGATTGCGATGCCGTCGCCAAAAGCGGTGGAGCCGACATCTTCGCGATCCTTCAGAGCCCGGTAAATTTGGTCTTCGCTGCACGCTTCCAACACATCGCTGCTTTTGGCGCAGCGTGCGATCTCCTGAAGCGCGCCGTCCTTCCCGGTCGCCGAGAGCCCGACCCGGACACACTCGGTCCTGAAACTTTCGGTCAAATTCATTTTCCCGCCCTCCTTACTCCGGAACAAGTTCACTACCGACATGCGTAAGCAACCGCCGGGTTGCTTCATACTACATATTCAATGAACAACTCCTCAAAGCGAGTGCATGCACAATAACTATAGACGATTTATGTGTGAGTTTCAAGCTACCTGACCCGGGTAACCCGCATTTCACGCGTTCCTTCAGGTATTATAGACTCTGAGGCTGTCAAGTTCTGTATTCTCATCCACTGCCGGAGATCAAGAAATTCGTCAAAACAGTGCGCAAACATGAGCCGCTGATCTTGAACTGGTTCAGGGCAAAGAAAGCGTTCTCAAGCGGTGCTGTGGAGGGTCTAAATCGCAAAATTA
>PWZK01000080.1 GCA_003567495.1 Candidatus Brocadiaceae bacterium | reverse complement strand
AGGTCTACGAGGTGCGCCCAAACTGGAGAAGTAACGTAGAGGCTGAACCTACTGAATCGTCCTGTGCAAAAATCACCTATGTAAGAAACCGTGCATTATGGAAAGTTTATTGGAAGCGCAGAGACATGAAGTGGCACAATTATGAACCTGCATCCCCGGTCGGAACAATTGAGAAGGCGCTGGCAGCGGTGCTGAAAGACGAACATGGGTGTTTTTTCGGGTAATAGGTTACCATTATAACAAACTAATTTAAGAGAATAACCGTTATATGAGGTTGATTGTCAAAACTGGACGAAGTATCTGGCATTCAATTTAGTAAGATCATCCTCACGTATCATTCCAAATCCGCTTATGTTTTCTCGTATTGACAATGCAACTTTTTCAGGAAACGAATCCGCTCAAGGATCGGCGGGTGGGAGTAGTTAAGAAAAACATAAAAAGGATGCGGAGTCAGGTTGGACAGATTGTTGCGGCTCAGTTTCTTGAGTGCCTCGGCCAGCGTTTCACCCTTATTGGTAAGTTCGGCGGCAAAATTATCAGCTGCGTATTCACACCGTCGTGATAACATCCCAAGCAAGACCGAAAGGATCACTTCAATCGGCTTATAAAGCAGGCTGAAAAAAATCATTCCGGCATAGACAGGCTGTGCATCGGTGATATGAAAGGCTTCGAATAGCCCCTGATGCTGGAGGAAAACAGACAGCAGGTAAAAAAGTATACCGGAGTGAACAATGCCAAGGATTATATTCAATGGGATGTGCTTTTTTCGGAAATGACCGATTTCATGTGCCAGCACTGCCACCACTTCGTCTTTTGTATGATTATCTATCAATGTGTCGAAAAGGGCTATTCGGCGATTCCGGCCAAAACCGGCAAAAAAGGCGTTAGATTTGCTGCTGCGGCGTGAGCCGTCCATCACAGATATTTCCTGGAAAGGAAAACGAGCCGCTTTTGCCATCTTCTCAATTTTTTCCTTGAGTTCTTTATCTTCCAGCGGTTTAAACTCGTTGAATAAAGGCATAATCCAGCGTGGCGCAATAAACTGAACAAACAGCATAATCACCGTAGCCACCGCCCAGGCGTATATCCATGCCCATTCGCCTGCCCGGTCGAATAAAAAGAGTACGGTGGCCAGCAAAGGCACTCCGATAATCAGCCCCACCAAAAGTGATTTTAAAATATCCAGAACGAAAGTTTTTGGCGTTGTGAGGTTGAAACCGAATCGTCCTTCAATTACAAAAGTAGAGTAAATCTTAAATGGGAGCGAAAGAAAAGTTCGTGCCATAACAAGGACGCCGATATAGAGCAGCCCGGTCGGTACCATATGCCATCCCATACCGTCCAGCCAGTAATGAAGCGCAGCAAACCCTCCCATCCCCCAGAAAACAAAAAGAATCAGCAAGCTGAACGCCGAAGAAATCCAGCCAAAGCGAGTATTAACTCTGGTATATTCCTGCGAACGGGCATAGCTCGCGCTGTTATGCACGTCCTTGAATTCGTCAGGCAGCTGCGGAGAAAGACGGCGCAAATTAAGCATATCGGCAATCAAGTCAACAAACGCACCACCCAGCAGTGCGGACACAATAATAATTTGGTAGATGTTCATCTTTGGATATTTTTAAGAGCGTTTACAGTCAAGGTGCCACAGACATTTTTCTTTCCATTCACAACCGCCACATACACTTTTTACAGCCGATATGGAATCAAATTTAGCGTTGACCAGTGAAATTGCTTCCTTCGCCTTCATAGTTGCATTTTCCTTTAGACCTGTCACGTCCAGCACCTTATAATCTATCTTGCTTAAATGATTATTTTTCGTGCAAATGCCGTCTTGATGGTGGGGGCAACTGAAGCAGAGAACATCACAGCCGGTTATTATTTTTATGGTTGTTTGCGGGTCAGAAAGATAGCCGATTACCTTTTCCATGTTTTCAACGAACTCATCGCTATAGCCATATTTTTGAAATCCTTGCATGCAGAGCAGGTGATGTGCCCTGATTGATATTGATACCGATTCATTGTGAGTCGACGGGGTTCTTTGGGATATTGCCGGTCTTTCTGAATAAAGCCCAAAAAGCAAAAAAAGTCTCATGGCTTTTTCTCGGAGATCAGGATATGTGAAATTGCAGGTGCACAAATACGTAATGCAAAAACGCGTCTTGAATCGAAGAGAGCCCCGGTAGGGGCTAAACTGTCCGGGCATCGGCATCCGGCGCCCGGCGGTTCCAGGTTTTGCAGTGCCAGTCACCGTCGCGCAGCAGAAATTCGCCGAATCCGCACGTTGCCAGCTTCAAAGAGTTCTTTTCCCTGAACCCCTCGAAATCGGCCAGGCAAAACGGGGCAAAACGTGCTATGCCGCTGCTGGTAACCACCATGGCGGTTTTTACAGAAACGGAAACGGCGATCTTATCCAGAAAATCCTGCCACATTCCGGTGATTTGTTCGGGGTCCGCATGCCACCCCTGGGCCGGTATGCAGTCGCTGTTCCAGGCCTCTATCGCCTCTTTTCCTACCCTTGCGATAACTTCCGGCTCGGTACGGTTTTCATCGGGTCCGTAGTCGATCTCGTCAAAATCGGACGTGACTGTCACTTCCGGCCGTTCTGAAAACCGGCTAAGAACGAGCGATGCGGTTTCGCGCGCACGCTTGAGCGTACCCGAAAATGCCTCGTCAAAAGGAGGATAATACTCAGTCAGGTACTCTCCGAGCCTGAGCGCCTGAGCCCTGCCGCTGCGGGAGAGAGGCAGGTCCGTGCGCCTGCCGACCCGTGTTGCTACGTCGCCTTTGTCGAATGTGTTACCGTGACGCACGATCAAAACGCGCGGTAAGCTACGTTCTGTTTCTTTTTGTTCCATAATCAGTGAAGCGGATCTCCATGGACCCTGAGCCATTCGCATACCGGTTCCAGATCCGCCTGTGTATCGACCGCCATAAAGGTTTTCGTATCGCCGACACTCACCTCCACCGTTTGGATTGCGATGTCGTTTTCGAGCATGCGCAGCTGTTCCAGGCCTTCCAGTCGTTCGTAGTTACCCTGTGGGAGGCCGACGAATTTCTCCAGCACGCCTGTGGGATACCCGTAAATGCCTATATGGCGTAATACCGGCGAAGGGGCGTCGGGCGGGTTGTTACGGCCTTCAGAGCGAATGGCAGGGATTATATTTTTTGAAAACCAGAGCGCTCTGCCGTCGCCTGCAACGGCTGCAGTCGTCCCGGTAAACGGGCTGTGTTTCTTATGTTCTCTGAGAGCACGCAGCCCCGCCCATGTCAGGCGCGTGACCGGGGTAATCACGGAATCGCTCCGGCTTTCCCGAAGCCGGTCGATGACGGAGCGAATTGCAGAGGGCGGGGTGAGCGGCGTATCCCCCTGCACGTTCACCACCAGGCTCGGGCGCGATTCCATCAGGCATGCCGCCCGCCAGGCGCGTTCCGTGCCCGAGCTGCATTCGGTGCCTGTCATTATGCATCGGACGCCTATTTCTTCTGCGTGGCGCATGATACGTTCATCTTCCGTGGCGATTGTAACGCTTGCGCCCTTCATGGATGCCGCCGCAGCAAGGACGTTCCTGCAGACACGCTCCAGCATGCTGTGTCCGAGAATATCGGCAAGCGGCTTGCCGGGAAACCGGCTCGACCCGTATCGTGCCGGAATTACAATTAAAGTGCTGTTTTTGTCCATCTTTTCCTTTTTGATTGAATGTGTTAAGCGCCTAATTCTTTTCAAAAACGAACTTGAAAAGAATTAGTATAACGGCAACGGCAAACCACTACGACAAACGGCAAACGACCTTTCTTTTTGAGTACATCGACAATTTGTTGTTAGTGTGAAAATGTTAAGAGGCCTAAACCCCACTTTGCCGGTTTATTGCCTTATGAATCGGTACTACCTGGCGGAGGAGATCTCTGAGCGCGGCCGGTGTTATCATGTTTGGTCCGTCGCTCGGCGCACTGTCGGGGTCGGGATGTGTCTCTACAAACAGCCCCGATATTCCCGTTGCCGCAGCTGCTCGGGCCAGGGCGGGCACGAACTGTCGCTGTCCGCCGCTTGCGCCCCCCCGTCCTCCGGGCAGTTGCACGCTGTGTGTGGCGTCGAAAACCACTGGAGCAAATTTTTT